>CABUTS010000014.1 GCA_902494515.1 uncultured Muribaculaceae bacterium
CAATCCCGCCGATTCCAATTATCTGTTTCTGAACCGCCGCGGCTCGCATCTCACCCGCCAGATGATTTTCATCATCGTGCGCCGTCTGGCCGAAGCCGCTGATATCCGCAAGACAATCTCGCCGCACACCCTCCGCCATTCCTTCGCCACCCATCTGCTCGAGGGGGGCGCGAACCTGCGTGCCATACAGCAGATGCTCGGCCACGAATCCATCTCCACCACCGAGATTTACCTGCACACCACCGCCGGCGGTCTCCGCGAGCAGATTCTTGCCCATCATCCCCGGAACACCCGGGAATGATTTAATTCCCCGGGGCGGCTGGCTGAGGTTTCTGGGTGCCTTCGACGGGTGGGGGAACCTGAGTGTCGACGGGCTGGAAGAAGGGGTAGGGGATGCCGAAGACCTGGGAGATGTCGTGGCCGGGGAGATAGCCGTCCATGATAGTGTCGCGGCCCGAGGGGCTTTCGTAGGTGTAGAGGTAGAAGAACCGCAGCATGGCGGCGACCTGCTCGAACACGGTGTCCTGAATTGCTTCGTAGGGGAACCATTTGCTTGTGCTGGTGAAGCAGTAGACCTGGAAGGGGATGCCGGTGGCTGTCTGCGGCAGGGTCGACACGAAGCAGTCATCGTCGTGCGAGATATTCGGGTTGGCGTCGAGCCACATCTTCATGTATGCGCGGAAGAGGCCGAGGTTGGTGTCGATGGTGCCGTCGACGAGCCCTTCGGGGTTGTTGACGTCGGCCACTTTTCCTGCGGCTTTCTGGCGCAGTTTTGCGGTGATCCAGGCATCCATAAAGGGAACCTTGCGAACTTGCTCTAAAAGCTCCGGAGAGGCCGGAATTACGCTGTCTGCGTCGATCATGTAGCTCCGGCAGATGCGGCGGGTGCCGCTGACCTGCATCGTGCGGTAGTTTGTGAAGCTCCCGCTGACGAGATTATAGGGGGGGAGGGTGGTGGTGGTCTTGTCCCAGTTGAGGACCTTGACGGCGGTAAGCGACACCTCCTGAACTGTGCCGTTGGCGTCGGTGCCGTTCACCTTGATCCAGTCACCGACATGCAGCGAGTCGTTTTCCGAGAGCTGCACTCCGGCCACGAGGCCGAGGATGCTGTCCTTGAACACTAACATCAGCACGGCGGCGAAGGCGCCGACTCCGGCCAACAGGGCTGCCGGGGATTTGTTGACGATGATGCCGATGATGATGATGATGGCTACAATCCATACAATGCCTCTGACCAGCTGCGCGAGTCCTTTGAGAGGGAGCTTTTTCTTGTTCTCGTTGGCGTCGACATGTTGCCAGATGGCGACCACGAGCGCCGAGATGGCGCGGGCGGTGACGAAGACAACATAAATCAGGGTGATGCTGGTCAGGACGGAGGCGAGTTCGTTGTGGTGCGACAGGGTGAACTGAATCAGAATCAGAAACACCAGCGCCGGAATCATATAGCAGAACTTATGGAAGAACCTCACCTGTGTAAGGGAGTGATATATCCCGGTGTCCCAGTGCTTTGTGATAATCCGGAGTATCTGGAAAATCAGGAACTGGCAGACCCAGCCGACACCGAGCGACACCCCGAACACCACCGTGGCGTAGAAGAAGGTGACGACGGTCTGGTTGTGCTCCAGATTGAAGAAGGTGAGGAGCCAGTTCACGACCTTCATGATCCACTCGGCGATGTAGTATGAGGCGCCGGTTTTGTCGCCGATAAAGCGTTCGAGGTCGTTGGGGGAAACCTGGCTGAGGGTTGTAATCAGGGATATCATAGCACAGGGGAGTTAGGCATTGTAAAATGCAGGGGAGTTAAGCATTGTAAATAAAAGACAACCGCGCCCCCGGTTTTGTTCAACCGGGAGCGCGGGAATGGGAGGATATGGCCGCCGGCAAGCCGGCTGAACAGTAGCAAAAAAGCTGACGCCGGAGCTGGGCGGGCTTGGGCCGGGCCGGAGCTTGGAGGGGCTTGGCTTGGCCGGAGCTTGGCTTGGTTTGGCTGGGGCTTGGGCCCGGCAAAAAGGGGGGCCGGGGCTGGTTCTGTTATCGCGCGTGAACGCGCGATCAAAGGCCGGGGAGGTTAATGGCAGCAGCCGTCGCCGCAGCCGCAATGGCTGTCTTTGTCATCGCAGCCGCAGGAGCCGTCCTTGTCATCGCAGTGGCAGCCGTGGCCGCAGCAGCCGTGGGCGGGGTGGAGTTCCTCTTCGGTGGCGTCGCGGACGGCGAGGATGGTGCCGTCGAAGCGCACGGATTTCCCTGCCAAGGGGTGGTTGAAGTCCATCTTAACCTTGTCGGCGGTGACCTCCTTTACGAGTCCGTTGATGCGGAAGCCGTCGGCGGTCATCATCGGCACCAGAGCGCCGGGTTTGATGAACTCAGCGTCGAATTCGCCTTCGACGAGGAAGAGCTCCTTGTCGAGGTCGACGATCTGCTCCGGGTCGTATGGGCCGAAAGCCTGGTCGGAGGTGGCTGTGACGTTGAATTTGCCACCCTTTTCGAGGCCGAGAATAGCCTCTTCGAGGGGTTCGACAACGCCGCGGGTCACGCCGTAGATAATCTTCTCGGGGTCCTCGACGTCGGTCTGGTGAACGAGCTTTTCGGAGCCGTCAGGCTCGATGGCGTAGAGGTCGTAGCCGAGCTCTACATATTTTCCGGGTTCAATTTTTTCCATAATATCTGATTTTAAATTAATTCGATGGGGCGGAGGGGAGGGCGAGGATGTCCTGAAGGATTGCGACGGCGGTCTCGACGTCGGGAACGTCGTCGAAGGAGAAGGAGCGGCGCTCGCCGTTCTCGCGGATGTGAACCTTGCCGAGATGGGTCTGCAGGTAGGAGATCATTCGGCCGAACATCGCCGACTGGTAGTAGGCTACATTCGAGGCGTCGACGAAATATGTGTACATTTTCCCCTGCTTGAGGGCTACCTTCTCGATACCAAGCTGCCGCGCCAGGCGCCGCAGACGGGGCACGCGGGTAAGCTCGATTGCCTCGCGCGGTATCTTGCCGAAGCGGTCGGTCAGGCGGGAGCGGAATTCGCGGATGTCCATCTCGCGCTCCATGTTGTCGAGCTCGCGGTAGAGGGCTATGCGCTCCGACTCCTGGGGGACGTAGTCGGCCGGGAGCAGGAGCTCCAGGTCGCTCTCGATGGTGCAGTCGGCCACGTATTCTGTCTCCTCGCCGGGGCGTTCCTCCTCGTTCTTAAACGTTTCGGCGAACTCTTCGGTTCGGAGTTCGGTAACGGCCTCCTTGAGGATTTTCTGATAGGTTTCGTAGCCGAGGTCGGCGATGAAGCCGCTCTGCTCGGCGCCAAGGAGGTTGCCGGCGCCGCGGATGTCGAGGTCCTGCATGGCGATGTGGATGCCGGAGCCGAGCTCCGAGAATCCTTCGATGGCCTGCAGGCGGCGCCGCGCCACGGGGGTCAGCGGGTTCCCCGGGGGAACCATCAGGTAGCAGAACGCCTTGCGGTTGGAGCGCCCCACGCGGCCGCGGAGCTGGTGGAGTTCCGAAAGACCGAAGTTCTGGGCGTTGTTCACAATCATGGTGTTGACGTTCGGCATGTCGATGCCGCTCTCCACGATGGTGGTGGCCAGCATCACGTCGTAGTCGTGGTTGGTGAAGTCGATGATGGCTTTCTCGAGCTGCTCCGGGGGCATCTGGCCGTGGGCCACGATGGTGCGGGCGTCGGGCACCACGCGCTTCACCATCGCTTCGAGCTGATACAGCCCCTCGATGCGGTGGTTGATAATGAACACCTGGCCGTTGCGCGACATCTCGAAGTTCACGGCTTCGCCGAGAAGCTCGTCGGTGAGGGTGTCGACGGAGGTCAGGATGGGGTAGCGGTTGGGGGGCGGTGTGGTGATGTTCGAGAGGTCGCGGGCACCCATCAGCGAGAACTGCAGAGTGCGCGGTATCGGGGTCGCCGACATCGTCAGGGTGTCGACGGAGGTTTTCATCTGGCGGAGTTTCTCCTTCACCGAGACGCCGAATTTCTGCTCCTCGTCGATGATGAGCAGCCCGAGGTCCTTGAAGTGCACATCCTTGCCGACCAGGCGGTGGGTGCCGATGAGGATGTCGATTTTGCCGTCGGCGAGCTCCTTGAGGATTTCGCGCGACTGCTTGGCGGTGCGGGCGCGCGAGAGGTATTCGACCCTGACGGGGAATTCCTTCAGGCGCTCGCGGAAGGTGTTGAAATGCTGGTAGGCGAGGACCGTGGTGGGGACAAGGACTGCAACCTGCTTGCCGTCGGTGGCGGCCTTGAAGGCGGCGCGGATGGCGATTTCGGTCTTGCCGAAGCCTACGTCGCCGCAGATCAGGCGGTCCATCGGCTTGGAGCTTTCCATGTCGGCCTTGACGTCGCGGGTGGCGGTCAGCTGGTCGGGGGTATCCTCGTAGATGAACGAGGCCTCGAGCTCATGCTGCAGGTAGCTGTCGGGCGAGAAGGCGAAACCCTTCTCCTCCTTGCGGGCGGCGTAGAGCTTGATGAGGTCGCGGGCGATATCCTTGAGCTTGCTCTTGGTCTTCTCCTTCATGCGGTTCCAGGCGCCGGAACCGAGCTTGTTGATATTCGGCTCAACCCCCTCCTTGCCGCGGTATTTGGCGAGTTTGTGGAGGGCGTGGATGGAGACGAAGATGCAGTCGTTGTTCTTGTAGATGAGCTTGATCATCTCCTGTGTGGTGCCGTTCACGCGGGTGCGGAGCAGTCCGCCGAAACGCCCCACGCCGTGGTCCACATGCACGATGTAGTCGCCGGTTTCGATTGAGGAGAGCTCCTTGAGCGATAGGGCGAGCTTGCCCGAGCGCGCGCGGTCGCTCTTGAGGGAGTATTTGTGGAAGCGGTCGAAGATCTGGTGGTCGGTGAAGAGGCAGCGTTTACCCTTGTGGTCCACGAATCCTTCATGCAGGGTGGCCGACGCGGGGGTGAAGACGATTTCGTCGGCCCGCTCCTCGAAGATGGCTTTCAGGCGGAGCGCCTGCTTCGGGGAGTCGGTGAGGATGAAGATTCTGAAGCCTTCGCCGAGGAATTTCAGGAAGGAGGTGGAGATGAGGTCGAAGTTTTTGTGGTAGAGGCCCTGGGGGGTGCAGCCGAAGTCCACGGCGGTGCCGGGTTTATCGCCGCGGGTGGTTTCGGCGGGAGCGGCGCCGAAGGTCAGGCGGGTGAACCGCGCGAAGCGGGTTTTGAACCGCTCCGGGTCCACGACCTGCCGGCGGATGGCGTCGGCGTCCCCCTCCCCGGCGTGGGCTGCCGAGGCGGAGAAGGTTTCGGCGGCAATCGCCTCAACGCGGCTCAGCAGGTGGGCCTGGTCGGTGCAGGCGATGACGGTCTGGTCCGGGATGAAGTCCAGCAGGCTCTCGCCGCTGTCGCCGTCGGAGGCCACGCAGGCGATGATGTCGACCGAGTCGACCTTCTGCTCCGAGAGCTGGGTCTCGATATTGAAGGAGCGGATTGAGTCGATTTCGTCGCCGAAAAGGTCGATGCGGTAGGGGAGCTCGTCGGAGTAGCCGAAGATGTCGAGAATCGAGCCGCGCACGGCGAAGTGCCCCGGCTCGTAGACATAGTCGACGGGGGTGAAACCGTTGGCGGTCAGCCATTTCCTGACTTCGGCGAGGTCGATTTCGCCGCCGGTTTTCAGGGGTAGGGTGGCGGCCTCGAGGCGCTTGCGTGTGGCGACCTTTTCGGCCATAGCCTCGGGGTAGGTGACCACGTAGCGGAGCGCCGGGTCGGAGCTCCAGTGGCTGAGGGTTTCGGTGCGGAGTATCTGCTGCGGCGGGTCGACCTGACCGAAACGGATGTCGCGCTTATACCCCGAAGGGAAGATCATGACAGCCTCGTCGCCGAGGATTTTCACCAGGTCGTTGTAGAGGTATCCGGCGTCGTCCATCGAGTCGGTCACCAAGAGCGCGGGGACCCGGCGGTCGGGTTCCGTTGTGTCCTGAAGCGCCAGGGCTCCGAACAGCACCGCGGGAGCTGACCCGGCCAGTCCGCCGAGCTTCACAGCTTCGCCGCCGCGGGCGAGCTCCACGCCCCTTTCCACAGCCTTCCGCCGCGCCGGCGTCAGGAACTGCCGGGCCAGTGCGCCCAACTCCACCGCCGGCGCTAACTCTTCCGCCTTCGCGGATTCCTGCTTTTTATTTTCTTTGGTTTGAACCATACTGCAAAATTAACAAAAAAATCCGCTACGGCGTTTAGCTCGTCGGCAGCTAATCGCCAAAATCCTTTGTGATAAGATTTTTTAACACTTGGCTTTGACATTGTAACCTTCGATTTTTGTAATTTCGTTGCTTGACAACCAATTGTTTTCAAAATGTTAGTGAAGGTCTGCGGCGCTGCCCTCCAGGGAATTGACGCCATAAAAATATCCATCGAGGTGCTCATCGAACCGGGATTCTCGATGACCCTGGTCGGGATGCCCGACAAGGCTGTCAAGGAGAGCGTCCAGAGGGTGGAGTCGGCCATCGACCACAGCGCAATGGAGTTTCCCCGGCGCAAAATCCTGGTGAACATGGCCCCCGCGGAGGTCAAAAAGGAGGGAGCCAGCTATGATCTTCCCCTTGCCATCGGCATCCTCGCCGCCGACAAGCGCATCCCCGCCGAGCTCCTCGACCACTATATGATCATGGGGGAACTTTCGCTCGACGGCAGTCTGCTCCCCATCAAGGGGGCCCTCCCTATGGCCATCCTCGCCCGCAGCATGGGTCTCAAAGGAATCATCCTGCCGGCCGACAACGCCACCGAGGCTGCCGTGGTCAACAATCTCGAGGTCTGCGGCGCCCACTCCCTCCGCGAGGTCATAGACCACCTCACCGGTGTCCTCGCCATCCCTCCGACCGTCGTCGATACCCGCGCGGAATTCTCCCGCGCCGTGGAGAATTTCCCCTTCGACTTCTCCGAGGTCAAGGGACAGGAGAATGTAAAACGCGCCTTAGAGGTGGCCTGCGCCGGAGGCCACAACATACTCCTCATCGGTCCTCCGGGAGCCGGCAAGTCCATGATGGCCAAGCGAATACCCTCCATCCTTCCCCCGATGACCCTCCACGAAGCCCTCGAAACAACCAAAATCCACTCCGTGGCCGGCAAACTCAAGTCCGGCTCCAATCTCCTCAGCCACCGCCCCTTCCGCTCGCCCCACCACACCATCTCCAATGTAGCCCTTGTAGGCGGAGGCGCGTCCCCGATGCCCGGCGAAATCTCCCTCGCCCACAACGGCGTCCTCTTCCTCGACGAATTCCCGGAATTCAACCGCTCCGTCCTGGAGGTGATGCGCCAGCCGCTCGAAGACCGCCAGATCAACATCTCCCGCGCCGGATATTCCGTGAATTACCCCGCGAGCATCATGCTCGTGGCCTCCATGAATCCCTGCCCCTGCGGCTACTACAACCACCCCACCAAGGAATGTACCTGCACCCCGGCGCAAGTCAGCCGCTATCTCGGCCGCATTTCAGGCCCCCTGCTCGACCGAATCGACATCCAGTGTGAAATCCTACCGGTACCCTTCGAAGACATCGCCACAGCCCCTCCCGGCGAGCCCAGCGAGGCCATCCGCCGCCGCGTTGTCGCCGCCCGCGCCATCCAGCAGCAACGCTTCGCCGCCGAGCCCGGCATCCACTCCAACGCCCAGATGAACTCCCGCCTGCTCAACACCTATTGCAAACTCACACCCGACTGCCTCGACATACTCCGCACCGCCATGACCCGCTACGACATGTCGGCCCGCGCCTACGACCGCATCCTGAAAGTCGCCCGCACCATCGCCGACCTCGCCGCCAGCCCCGACATCCTCATCCCCCACATCACCGAAGCCGTCTCCTACCGCAACCTCGACCGCTCCACCTGGGGCTCCGCCTCCCCCCTCTCCCTCCCCTTCTAATCCCCGGATAATTGAATTCCCGCCATCCGGAAAGCTTACGCTTTCCCACCCCAACCAAAACCCCCGGGCTTCCAACCGCCCTCCTCCCTCTCCCCCTCTCCGCTTCGCCGCCTTCCTCCTCCCTGCCTCGAAGCCACTTCGTTCCCTCTGGTTTTGGTTTGGTGTAAAAGCGTAAGCTTTTAAAAGGAATAAGCTGCTAAAAGAAATAAGCTTGTAAAAGAAATAAGCTTGTTAACCCACTTAATTATAGTGAATTATGGCTGGAGATTTCCATCGGCGATGTTTCGACCATGATTATCATGCTCCCTGTATTTATATGATAACTTTCTGTCAGACGCCGGGGTTGTCGCCATTATGCTCGATTACGCAGGATCCGGCTGCCCGGAAGGTTAAGCCGGTAACTTCCTTTTTCCCTCTGGGGCATCTTATTCTCAATTGCCTCGATAAAATGGAGCGCGATTTTCCTCAGCTCAAGGTTCTTTGCAGTGTGATAATGCCTGACCATATTCATTTCGAGGTCTGGGTCAGGGAGTATATCGAGAAGCATCTCGGCACTATTCTGGGTATTTTCAGCACTAATTGCTCGCAGCGGATGCGCAGCCTGCTCCGTAATCCGGGCAGCATCGACGGTGCCTGGCGCTCCTATTTCCAGCCTTCGTTCGATCTTTTCGCGCAAGATCCTGAGCTTTCGCTGTTTATCCCGGGCTTCAACGACAAGATTGTCCGCACTCCGGGCGCAAAGGATGCTTTCTATAACTATATTCTCGATAATCCGCGGCGTTATTTGGTGAAGAAGCTTCATCCAGAATTTTTTTGCAATCAGTTCGACCTGGAGCTCAACGGGCGGCGCTATGCTCTCTATGGGAATTTCTTTTTGCTCGATAATCCGGTGAAATCCGCGGTGAAGATCAGCCGCAACAAAGCAAAGATGCCGGATCTTCCGGAGCGAATCAGGGAATGGGAGGAAACGATCCGCTGCGGCGGGGTGCTGGTTTCCCCTTTCATCAACCCCGAGGAGAAGAGGTTCCGCGATATGGCGGCGGAAGGCAGCGCCGGAATTATTCTGGTTGTGAATTATACTTTTTCGGAGCGCTCGAAGCCTCATAAAACTTTGTTTGAGCTTTGTCAGCAGGGGAGATTGCTCTTTGTCAGCACCGGAAGGTATGATACGGAGCCGAATCGGGTAACTTACGAGGAGGCTCACGCCATGAATGACATCGCCCTGCAGGTTGCTTCCCTTCAGCCCGGAGGCTACCGCCTGCTCCCGAGGCAAAAAAGATAGGCTACGCGGAAAGCTTAACACTTAAGCTACATGGAAAGCTTACGCTTTCCCACACCGACCAAAACCATTGGATTCGGGGTTTTATTCCATTTTGGGATTCGGGATTTTCCGCCTGGTTTGGACTTTGGGGATTCCATTCAAAAAAGCTATTATTTTCGGAAATTATTTTTCGAAGAGGAAGGTGGAGGCGCTGGGGTTGAGGGAGTTGTTGGCGATGACGCGGAGGCCCCGGAGGTCGGGGCGCGACCAGAGGGAGGTGATGTCGACCGCGAGGTAGTAGATGCGGACGAAGTTGGGGGAGTTGTCGGGGCGGGAGTTGTAGAGGTAGAGGGTGGGGATGGGGTCTTCTTTGGTCGCGGGGTCGGCTACGAGGGCGAGTTTGCGGGGTTCGGCGCTGTATGAGAGGCCGATACGCATGTAGATTTTGTGGCCGCCGCGCCAGATGCTGTGAATCTCTACGGGGTCGTCGTCCCAGCCGTTGAGGGCGTCCTGGTCTTTGGCGATGCTGAGGTCGAGGTTGTTGATTTTGGTGGCACTCCGGAGCGCGATTTCGCCCGACTGGTAGGGGACGCCGGAGGCCGGGATGTAGGCGATGACGAGGGTTGTGCCCTGCTCGACTTCGCCGAGCGAGCGGCCGGGGGCTTCGAGCACGATGGGGGTGTCGCTGTCGGGGCGGTAGAGGTTGAATACGGCTGAACCGTTGTCCGAGGCGACGTCCACGAGGTCATAGAGCACCGCGGGATGCGGCTCCTCGGAGCCTTTCGCGGTGCAGCCCGAGAGGCCCATAAGAACAGTCGCGGAGCAGAGCAGGCTGAGGATGTATTTGAGGAAGTTGTTCATTCAGAGAACTTTGGTGGGGCGGCCGGGAGTTTCACTTCCCGGATTCCGGGGTGAGGACCTGGCCGTCGGCGAGGCGGACGATGCGGTCGGAGCGGAGGGCGAGAGCTTCGTCGTGGGTGACGATCACGAAGGTCTGGCCGCGCTCGCTGCGGAGTTTGAAGAAGAGGTCGTAGAGTTCGCGGCGGTTGGCGGAGTCGAGGCTGCCTGAGGGTTCGTCGGCGAGGACGACGTCGGGGTCGCTGATTAGCGCCCGGGCCACGGCTGCGCGCTGACATTCGCCTCCGGAGAGTTGCGCCGGGCGGTGGTCGGCGCGGTCCTTAAGGCCCAGGTATTCAATCAGTTCGCCGGCTTTGACGAAGGCTTCGCTGCGCTTAACTCCGCCGATAAGGGCGGGCATGGCCACATTCTCCAGCAGCGTGAACTCCGGGAGGAGCTGGTGGAACTGAAACACGAAGCCGATGTGGCGGTTCCGGAACTTTGCCAGGGCTTTGTCGGGGAGCCGGAAGAGGTCTTCCCCCTCGAACAGCACCGACCCTGAGGTCGGGCGGCTCAGTGTGCCTAAAATCTGCAGCAGGGTAGATTTCCCGGCACCGGAAGCCCCGACAATGGCGAGGATTTCGCCGCGGTTCACAGTGAGGTCCACCCCCTTGAGCACCTCAAGGGAGCCGAAACTCTTATGTATATCGCGGGCTTGAATCATAAAAGGGGGTAAAGGGGTGGAAAGGCTCCGAGGCGGGGCGCAGCGGCTTTTTTGCCACTGTTCAGCCGGCTTGCCGGCGGGTCAGGTGAGGTTGGCGGCGACGCGGCGGAGGGCCGTTTCGGGGCGGACGTTTTTGTAGAGGATGTCGTAGACAGCCGCAGCGATGGGCATGTTTACCTGATACTGCTGGTTGATTTCGTGGATGCACTTGGCGCCGTAGTATCCTTCGGCGGTCTGCTCCATCTCCATCCGTGCGGCCTTCACGGAGTAACCTTTGCCGATCATCGAGCCGAAGTTGTGGTTGCGCGAAAAGCGGGAGTAGGAGGTCACCAGCAGGTCGCCAAGGTATACGGAGTCGCAGATCTGGCGCGGACGCGGGTTGATGGCGTCGAGGAAGAGCTCCATCTCGCGGATGGCGTTGGACACAATCATGGCCAGGAAGTTGTCGCCGCGCTTCATGCCGTGGATAATCCCGGCGGCGATGGCGTAGATATTCTTCATCACGCCGGCGTATTCTATGCCGTCGACGTCGGTGGAGAGGATGGCGTGGCAGTTGCGCTTGCCGTTGCCGCAGAGTGCGGCGCCGAAAAGCTCGGCCAGACAGATATCCTCGCATCCGACAGTCAGGTAGGAGGGGCGGTCGAGGGCCACCTCCTCGGCGTGGCAGGGTCCCGAAACCACGAGGGTATGGTCGCGGCGGACGCCGAATTTTTCCATCATGTAGTCGGTGGTGAGCACATTTTCGTCGGGGACGATACCCTTCACGGCTGTCACCACATATTTCCCGGAGATGTCGACGGCGAGCTTCTCTAGATGGCTCTTGAAGTAGGGTGAAGGCATCACCAGCATCAGCGTGTCGGCCTCCGAAGCCACCTTGTTGATGTCGGAGGAGAACTCGATCCGCTTGGTATCGAACTCAACGTCAGTAAGATACGCCGGGTTGTGGCCAAGGCGCAAAAATTCCTCGATGCGGTCGTCGCGGCGCATATACCAGAGAATAGACTCGTTGTTGGCCAGCAGCAGCTTTGCCAGGGCTGTGGCCCAGCTGCCGCCGCCCATCACGGCTATGCGTCCCGGAAATGTATTGCAAGGCGTACTCATGTCACGGAATGATTGAAAATATGTCTCAAAGTCAGAGTTTTGGAATCAGAGAATCAGGCTTCGGGAGCTTCGGGAGCCTTGGGAGCGGCGGGAGCCTTGGGAGCGGCGGCTTCGGCGGCGGCAACCCAGGCCTTGATCTGGTCGGGCTGCGGGTTCTTAAGGCCTAATTTGAACTTCTTGTTGATGCCGAGAAGTTCCTGCTGGAGCTTGCCGGGAACAGCCGAAGCGAGGGCCTCGACAGTCTGGCAGCCGGCCTTCCGGACGGGAGCTACCCATTCCTCGGGAACGCCCAGGGCGGTGAAAGCCTCGTCCTTGTCGCGGCGCGGAGCCTTCTCGGGACGCATCTGCGGGAAGAGAAGCACCTCCTGAATGGTGGTCTGACCGGTCATCAGCATCACCAGACGGTCCATGCCGATACCCATGCCGGATGTCGGGGGCATACCGTATTCCAGAGCACGGATGAAGTCGTGGTCGATGATCATGGCCTCGTCGTCGCCCTTCTCCGATAGGCGCATCTGCTCCACGAAACGTTCGTACTGGTCGATCGGGTCGTTGAGCTCGGAGTAGGCGTTGGCCAGCTCCTTGCCGTTGACCATCAGCTCGAAACGCTCGGTAAGCTCGGGGTTGTCGCGGTGGCGCTTGGTCAGCGGCGACATCTCGATGGGGTAGTCGATGATGAAGGTAGGCTGGATGTAGGTACCCTCGCAGGTCTCGCCGAAGATTTCGTCGATGAGCTTACCCTTGCCCATGGTGTCGTCGACCTCGATGCCCATCTTGCGGGCGGCGGCGCGGAGTTCATCCTCGCTCTTGCCGTTGATGTCGAAGCCGGTGTGCTCCAGGATGGCGTCGCGCATGGTTACGCGGGGGAAGGGGGCCTTGAAGGAGATTACGTTGTCGCCGACCTTGACTGAATCGGTGCCGTTCACCTCCATGCAGATGCGCTCGAGCATCTTCTCGGTGAAGGTCATCATCCAGTTGTAGTCCTTGTAGCTCACGTAGATTTCCATGCAGGTGAACTCGGGGTTGTGGGTGCGGTCCATACCCTCGTTGCGGAAGTTCTTCGAGAACTCATATACACCCTCGAAGCCGCCGACAATCAGGCGCTTGAGGTAGAGTTCGTCGGCGATACGCATATACAGGGGTATGTCGAGGGCGTTGTGGTGGGTGATGAACGGCCGGGCCGAGGCTCCGCCGGGAATCGGCTGCAGGATGGGGGTCTCGACCTCCATGTAGCCGTGTTCGTTGAAGTAGTTGCGCATCGAGTTGAAGACCTTGGTGCGCTTGATGAAGATATCCTTGACGCCGTCGTTGACAACCAGGTCCACATAGCGGCGGCGGTAGCGGAGCTCGGGGTCATCGAAGGCGTCGTAGGTAACGCCGTCCTTGACCTTAACGATGGGGAGCGGACGGAGCGACTTGCTCAGCACCGTAAGGGTGCGGGCATGCACCGAGATTTCGCCGGTCTGGGTGCGGAAGACGTAACCCTCCACGCCGACGAAGTCGCCGATGTCGAGCAGCTTCTTGAACACGGTGTTGTAGAGTTCCTTGTCCTCGCCGGGGCAGATTTCGTCGCGGTTCACATAAACCTGGATTCGGCCGGTGGCGTCCTGCAGCTCCATGAACGAAGCCTTTCCCATGATTCGGCGGCCCATTACGCGGCCGGCGATCACCACCTCGCGGGGTGCTACGAGGGGTTTCCCCTCGGCGTCGGTTTCGGGGTCGCGGAAGTTCTCGCGGATCTCTTTGGCGTGAGCGTTCACCGGGAATTCGGCTGCGGGATACGGATCGATGCCCATGGCGCGCATCTGGTCGAGGGAGCCGCGCCTTACAATCTCCTGTTCGCTTAATTCAAGAATATTCATCGTAAATATCTAAATTCAAAAGACACAATTATCTATAAGAGCCATTCAGGAATCTGAAAAGCTACCCATAAATATACTTCTTTTGCAAAGTTACGAAAAATTCCCCCAACCTCCCTAATATTCCGGCAAAAATCTCAAAAAAATACCCCGCCGGGGGGCCGGAGGGGCACGCCGGGGGGCCGGAGGGGATGAATCGTAAGTTATCAGGGCTGGCGCCCCGGGCAGGGCGGGCTGCCTGAGCGGTGGGCGCCGATGTCAGCGGGGCATCGGCTTATGCATCCTGCATTACCACGGACTTGAACGAGCCGAGGAGGTCGAATTTCAGCTGGAGCTGGTCCGACAGCCCGATTTCGTAGCCCGAAGAGGTCTTGCGGATGCTCACGATGCTGACATCCGGATAGTTCTTGGCCACGTAGCTGCGGATTCTCTTCGGGATAAGTTCCTCGGGCACAGCCTTTTTGCCGCAGTCCACCGACTTCCATTTCCCCTTGTTGGAGAATTCGATGGTGGTGCCGTTGGTGAGGCGCACATCGTAGTCGGTTTTCTTCAGCAGGTGGCGGTCGATTTTGATGAGGCTCACCTTGGCCTTGGGGAAATACTGTTCGAGCATCTGCTGCGCCTCCTCGGGGAGTTTGTCGCGGTCGATGACGTAGCTGTCTATGAAGGCATACGATGCCGACACTGACAGCACCATCATCATGATCAACAATGCGATTTTCTTCATGTTTTCAGAGTTTTGCGTGACTGACTGCCGCCCGGTTTTCCCGGGCGGATTAAATTCAGTCTTATAACACGCGGATACTCTGTTTGGTTTTGAGAGGGGAGAGGCAAGAGGCAAGAGGCAAGAGGCAAGAGGCAAGAGGCAAGAGGCAAGAGGCAAGAGGCAAGAGGTAAGAGGGGAGAGGTAAGAGAGAAGAGAGGGTAAGAGAGGGGATCAGAGGTTGGGGGAGGGCTTTTTGTTGGAGGTGCGGTAGTCTTTGGGGGTTATGCCGAAGCGCTTGTCGAATTCCTTGTAGAAGTGGGAGCGGTTCGAGAAACCGGTGCGGTAGATGATTTCCTGAACGGTGAAGGAGGTGGTCAGCAGCAGTTTGGCGGCGTATGTGATGCGGTGGTTCTTGATGAAGTCGTTGGGGGTGGGCTGGTTGAGCTCCTTGAATTTGCGGTAGAGGTTGCGGAGGCTCATGCGGAGGCCGGCGGCGAGCTGGTCGGGTGATAGGGAAACGTCGTCGATGTTGTTGTCGATATATTCCACCACGCGGTCCAGGAAGTCTTTGTCGTCGCGCTCGAGGAGATGGCCGTCGGAGTATTCGAAGGCGCTGGCCGAGGTGTTGTAGTATTCGCGGAGGGTGTTGCGGCTCTCGAGCAGGCGCGCCACCACGGCTCTCAGATATGAGACGCTGAAGGGCTTGCCGATGAAGACATCGGCGCCGGAGGCGATACCCTCTACCTGCTCCTCGATGCTGGTTTTGGCCGAAAGGATAATCAGCGGGAGGTGCATGGTGTGGCGGTTGGTCTTGATCTGTCGGGCGAAGGTCAGGCCGTCGGTGCCGGGCATCATTATGTCGGTGATGATGACGTCGGGGGTCTCCTTTTTCAGCAGGTCGAGCCCCTCCTCGGCGGACTTGGCGGTGCGGACGCGGTAGTCGGCGAGGCTGTCGGAGAGGAGCGAGAGGATTTCGGTGTTGTCGTCGATGACCAGGATGGAGCTCTTCCCCTTGGTCTGGCCGGCGGCGGGAGCATCGGGGGCGTCGGTGGCGGAGGGGGAGCCGGCCGGTTCCGATTCCGGAGAGGAGGCTGCCGGGGCGGAAGCAGCCGGAGCGGCGGGCGCCGGCGAACTTTCGGTGATGGCGGCGGTGGTTTCCGCGACATTGGTTTCGAGCATGGGGAGGGTCACCACGAAGCGGGCGAAGCTGCCGACCTCGCTCTCGATGGCGATGTAGCCGTGGAGCAGTTTCACCATGCTGTGGCAGATGGCCAGACCGAGGCCGTTGCGGGCCGAGAGCCCCTTGACGGCGTTCTCCTCGACATTGTCGAGCACGCTGTAGCGGTTGAAAATCCGTTCGCGGTCCTTCTCGGGGATACCCTTGCCGGAGTTGTAGACCGCTACGCGGAGATTCTCGCCGTCGATGCGGGTTTCAACCTCGATGCGGCCCCCGACGGGGGCGTATTTGAAAGCGTTGGATATCAGGTTGTTGAGCACCTTGCGCAGGGAGCTGAAGTCGGTGTTCCAGATTACGTCGGGCTGAATGTCGGCCACGAAGTCGATGTTGTTGCGCTCGGCAAGCTCCGAGAAGGAGTCGTAGGTGTCGGAGGCCAGATCGCTGATGTTCACCTCGCGGATTTTCAGGACCTTGTGGCCGGTTTCGATGCGGCGGAAGTCGATGAGTTCCTGAATCAGGCTGTTGAGGCGCTCGACGTTGGCGCGGATGATTCCGACATATTTACGGATATAGTTGTCGGTGGCGTCATACGACATTATTCGCTCGCAGGGGCCGTAAATCAGGGTCAGCGGGGTGCAGAATTCGTGGGTGATGTTGGTGAAGAAGCGGAGTTTCTCCTCGTAGAGGTCCTCGCGGTGCTGATGCTTGAGCATCGAGAGTTTCTCGGCTGCGGCGCGCCGCTGGCGGAGGATATAGAACCATACGCCGGCGCTGACGGCGGCGAGCAGCAGCAGGATGTAGATTACGGTGGCGGTGGTCGAGAGATACCAGGGGGCGCGGAGATTGATTTCGAGGTGATAAGGCTCGCTCTCCACCCCGGTGACGCGGTTCACATACTTCACGCTCAGGTCGTATTGGCCGTATCCGAGTTTGTTGAAGGAGATGGTCCCGTTGTTGCCGTTGTTGATCCACTCCTTCCCGTCGAGAGTGTAGAGGAAGTTGTAGTCCATCGGGTGGAGGAAGTCGGGGGCGCTGAAGGTAACGGCGAAATGGTTCTGGTCGGGGGCGAGTTCCAGCAGGGAGCCGTTTTTGTCGTGGCGGATATATCCGGCGGGGTTCACTGTCTCGCCCAGGATGATGAGCTTCTGCAGCGAGATTGCCGGGAGATACGGCTCGGCGGCGGAAAAGCCGGGGGTCTTGGTTACGGTGACTATGCCGTCGATGCCGCCGAAGATAAGCATGGAATTGTTCCGGAACGATGCGCCGTCGCTGAACTCGGTGATGTTCACCCCATCCTGGCGGCCGAACATCTGGGTTTTCTC
Source organism: uncultured Muribaculaceae bacterium (assembly GCA_902494515.1). Classification (GTDB taxonomy): domain Bacteria; phylum Bacteroidota; class Bacteroidia; order Bacteroidales; family Muribaculaceae; genus UBA7173. The sequence goes on from CABUTS010000014.1 coordinate 16,841, forward strand.
GGTCAGGGGGTCGAAGCGCGAGAGACCGTTGTTTGTCGAAATCCAGAGTTTCCCCTCGCTGTCGGAGATCATGTCGTGGATGGTGTTGTTTACGAAGCCGTTTTCGAGGCCGAAGAAGAGCTTCTCCCCCTTGTCGGTGACCTTGAAAAGGCCGTGGCCGGTGCCGAGCCACCTCACGGAGTCCTGACTGACTACCGAGAAGACATCGAACACCGAATTGTTGTCGTATTTCTCATGCAGGGGCACCCTGACCAGCGAGTCGCCGGCGAGGGCGAAGCCCCCCAGACCGCGGTTTGCGAACAGCAGGTTCCCCTGGGAGTCGGCGTCCATGTCGAAGAAGAAGTTCGAGGTGCGGTTTCCGCCGTCGAGGCGGTAGACCTTGGCCACGGATACCACGGGGTTGTCGGCCGCCCCGGTGACGCGGCAGCGCACGATGCCGTTGCCGGCGGTGGCCACCCAGAGGGTCGAGTCGTTCTCCTCGTGGATGCTGTAGATATATTTCAGCGCGGGGTCGTCGGCGCAGCCGCGGATGCGGCCGGTGCGGTAGCTGTAATAGCTGATGCCGCCGTCGGTGGCGATCCAGAGCAGCGGGCGGACGCTGCCGTCCAGCCCCAGGATGGTGTTGCTTTTCAGTTCGCTGTTGGCGGTGGTGTAGAGCTCCATCTGTCCGGACTCGGAGCGGGCGTTGCTGAAGTCGGCCGAGCGGAGCAGGCCGTCACCCTTGGTGCCGAGCCACAGGGTGTTGTCGCTGTCGAGGAAGATTGCGCGCACCGGATGGCTGATTTTCTTGTCGAAGAACACGAAGTCGCAGGAGCGGAGCATATACGGGCTGTTATAGCAGGTGTAGAGCCCCCGGCAGTCGGAGCCGATCCACACCACCGGCTGATTGCTGGATTTCTCGAGACAGAAGACGCCGGCTTTCAGCCCGAGGTCGGCGATGCGGTAGTCGCCGGTCTGCATCTGGCGGGCGCGGATTACGCCGTCGGATTCGAAAGCCACGTAGATGTCGCCCGAGGCGTCGCGCAGCACGGCGGAGACTGCTCCGCGGCGGGCGATTTCGGCGCTAAGGTCCAGAAGGTCGTCAGCCTTGCCGTTGTTGGCGATGTGGTGCAGCCGGCCGTTCTCGCAGACGGCGAGGACACCGTCGGCGTCGGCGTGGGCTACGGCGATGCGGTCGTCGGAGAGGAGCCGCGGAGCGCCGAGCTGCGGGCGCCCGTTGCTGAAGGTCAGCGGGAAAGCCTTCACGCCGTCGCGACCGTAGACGGTCAGGGTGTCGGAGCTGACGGCGATGTAGGCGGTGGTGTTGTAGTTGAGGCCGTCGGCTTTGGTGTCGGTGAAATCCGTCGAGGCGTCGGCGTCGGCCGGGAGATAGAAGAAGCGGCTGTCAGTGCCGAGCACGAAGAGGTCGCCGCGGGCGTTGGTGCAGATTATCTCCTGACCGTTGAAGTGGCGGTATGAGGCGAGCTCCAGGGTTTCGGTGTTGAAACGGTCGAGGCCGTGGTTAGTGTGAATCCACATATATGACCCCGGGGCGGCGATGATGTTTTCAATCAGGTTGCCCGAGAGCGACAGACCGGGATAAAGCACCGAGAAGGGGGTGGTGGTGGCGCCGTCGGTGATGCAGACGCCGTCGAGTGTGCCGAGCCACAGGAAGCCCTTGGAGTCCTGGGCCATGGAGTGGACGGTGCTGCTCGTGAGACCGTCGGAGTTGGAGGTCCGGCGCATATTGTATGCTGCAGCGCAGAGGGTGCAGAGCAGAAAGGTTGTCAGAAAGAGTGATCGCACTGTGAAGTGGCGCATGATGATGGGATGGATTGAGGTTAACGGCTACAAAGTTATATATAAATCCTGAGATTTCCTCACCGGCAGGGAAAAGAAATGGAGTTTTTATAAAAGAAAGCTATGGTTTACGAGGTGGCAGTCAGGCCGTCAGAGGGGCTTTTCAGCCCCGGAAAGTGTGTTATCGATTCTGCCAAAAGTGTAAATCGGGGAGTTTGACTTGAATGTACTCATCGATGGCAGAATTTTGTTACAATAATTTTTGGAAATGGTTGTAAATTTGCAATAGAATTAATGATTTAAGGTATGATATGGATTCCTGCCGAAATCAGGCATTAGAATCCGAAATTGGTTAATTATGTGATGATTGGTTAAACACGTTAGGGATTAAAAGACAAGCTCTTTGCCGCAGTTTTTCGACCGCAAAGGGTTTACACAAAGGAACTCCGGGACCGCTTCCCGGAGTTCCTTTGTGTAAGGTAACACTTGTAATTGATTTTTTTACATTAATACATAAAAAGCCCTCCGGAGCGCGGCGGAGGGCTTTATGCAGGTCAGATGGGGGAATCAGGAGATGGAGTTGAGGAGGTCGAGCTTGCCGTCGTTGACGAGCTTCAGAATCAGCTCACCGAAGAGGGTGTTCTGCCAGGCGAACCAGGGGCGGGTGAAGTCCGTGGCGTCGTTGACATTGAAGGACTCGTGGATGAAGCCGGTCTCGGCGTCGGTCTTCAGCAGCATTGCTATGCAGTCGCGGATTTCGTTGTCGTCCTGCGAGGTGAAGGCCTTCATCATGATGCTCATGGGCCAAGCCATGTCGTAGCCGATATGGGGGCCGCCGATACCTTCGCCGGCGGGGCCACGGAAGAAGTAGGGGTTGTTCTCGCTCCAGACGTAGCGGCGGGTGTTCTGATAGATGGGGTCGTTGACATCGACGTCGCCCAGATAAGCCATGGCCAGAAGGCTGGGAACGTTGGCGTCGTCCATCAGGTGGTAGTTGCCGTAGCCGTCGACCTCGAAGGCGTACATCTTGCCGTATTCGGGGTGGTTATAGACAGCATATTTCTTCAGAGCGGCCTCAACCTCGTCGGCCAGAGCTGTGCAGCGGCCGGCCAGGGCGGCGTTCTTGTTTACGGTGGTGAGGATTTCAGCGGCCTTGCGGAGATTCGACACGGCCATGAAGTTCGAGGGGATGAGATACTGGAAGGTGGTGGCGTCGTCGGAGGGGCGGAAAGCGGAGACAATCAGGCCGCAGCCGCTCACGGGGGAGCCGTAACCGTTGTTGATCAGGGTGTCGGAAGCCTTCTCGGTGCGGCGCTGGAACTTGTAGTTGCCCAAGTTCTCCTTACGCTGCTGGTCGGTGAAGGTTGCGAGGATTTGCTCGACAGCCTTGAGCCATGTTTCGCCGAAGACGCTGGTGTCGCCGGTGACTTTCCAGTATTCGTAGGCGAGGCGGAGGGGATAGCAGAGGGAGTCGATCTCATACTTGCGCTCGTGGAGCTCCGGCTTCATGTCGGTGAGGTCGCTCATCCATTCGCCGCCGGTGGGGCCGTCGTTGAAGGCGTTGGCGTAGGGGTCGATGACGATGCACTTCATCTGGCGGTTGATGACGCCGGCAATCATCTGCTTCAGCTTCTTGTCGTTGTTGCAGAGCTGAACGTAGGGCCATACCTGGGCACCGGAGTCGCGGAGCCACATGGCGTGGATGTCGCCGGTGTAGACGAAGGTGTCGGGATTACCGTTCTCGTCGAGACGGTAGTGCACGGTGGTGTCGATGGTGTTGGGGAAGCAGTTCTCAAACATCCATGCGAGCTTGGGGTTCTTGAGCTGTTTCTTGATTCTCTTGATAACCTTCTCCACCTCGTCGGAGTGGAAGAGACGTTCAGCCTTGGGGGGACGGTTGGTGACGTCGTAGCGGGCGGCCGGGACGGTGACGGCGGTGTTGTCGCTCTGGCATACGGGGGCGCCGGCGGCGTAGGCGGAGCTGCAGCAGGCGAGCATCCCCGCGGAAATCAGTATCGAAAGAGTTTTCATACGTGTAAAAGTTATCTTGAAGGGGGCCGGGCGCCGGTTTCCCGGAGGGCTGGCGCCCGGCGGGGAAGTTTACTTGTTAAGACTGTTGCAGAGGGCCTGGTTGGCTTTGCGGACACGGTCTTCGTCGACCTTGATGACCTTGCGGTCGTAGGTCATCAGGCCGTTGACCTCGTTCTCGACGTCGGTGGTCTGGGTGTAGACGGCGCCGGTGTAGCCCGCGGGCACGAGCTTCAGCAGGGTGTCGATGTAACCTACATAAACGTCGGTTACCTCCTTGGGGGTGTTGAACTGAGTGTAGCCCCAGTTGCGCTTCGGCGACCAGATGTGATCCTTGACCACCATGCCGATGCCGCCGTATTCGCCCAGAACGTTGGCGCGGGCGCCATCGAAGAGCATCATTTCGGGAGCGGGATATTTGTGGATGTCGAGGATGTCGCCGACATGGTAGTGGTTACCGCCGCTGGCGGGGTTCACCAGACGGCTGGGGTCGTAAGCCTTGGTCCATTCCACAATTTCCGGACCCTTGAACTGGCCCCATGCCTCGTTGAAGGGAACCCAGACAACGATCGAGGGGTAGTTGAAGTTGGCGTCCATGATATCCTTCCATTCGCGGCGGAAGTTGGCTTCGCTTTCGGGGGAACGCTTGCGCTCGGTGCCGTTGAAGTAGTTGTGCATCTGCCATTCGGGACCGCGGTCGCCGCTGGGCATGTCCTGCCATACGAGGATACCTTTCTTATCGCAGTAGGTGTACCAGGTTGCGGGTTCAACCTTCACATGCTTGCGGATCATGTTGAAGCCCCACTCCTTGGTCTTGTCGATGTCGTAGATCATGGCCTCGTAGGTCGGGGCGGTGTAGAGGCCGTCGGGCCACCAGCCCTGGTCGAGGGGACCGAACTGGAAGACGTCCTTGTTGTTGAGCTGCAGGCGGACGATGCCGTTGGCGTCGCGGGCGGTGGAAACCTTGCGCATTGCGGCGTAGCTCTTTACGGTGTCGACCGGTTTGCCACCTTCATAGAGGGTGATGTCGAGGTCGTAGAGGTTGGGGGCGTCGGGGCTCCAGAGCTTGGCGTCGGCGGGCATGGTGACTTCCACGGGCTGGCCGGCGAGGCTCTTGCCGGTGGCTACGGTCTTGCCACCTTCGGTTACCTTGACTTCGGCGATGAGACCGGGAGCGGCAACAGCCGGGGTTACGTCAACGGTGAGTTTGTGGAGGTCGATATCGGGGACGGTCTTGATGGCGGCGATATGGTTGGCGGGGGAGACAGGCTCGAGCCATACGGTCTGCCAGATGCCGGTGACGGAGGTATACCAGATACCTTCGGGACGGTTCACCTGCTTGCCGCGGGGCTGATAGCCGGCGTCGGTCGGGTCGGTGACGCGGACGGTGAGCTCATTGGTACCCTTGACGTTGAGCGCCGGGGTGATGTTGAGGCTGAAGGGGGTGTAGCCACCTTTGTGGGAGCCGACCTTCACGCCGTTGACCCATACGTCGCAGGCCCAGTCTACAGCGTCGAAGTTGAGCATCACATCCTTACCTTTCCAGGCGGAGGGAACGGTGAAGGAACGCTGATACCAGAGGGCTTCGTCGTTCTTCATCTTTTTGCCGACACCCGAGAGGCTCGATTCCACGGCGAAAGGCACGAGGATTTCACCCTGCCAGTCGGAGGGACAGGAAGCGGACTGCGGCACGATGGCGTACTGCCAGAGGCCGTTGAGGTTCTCCCAGGCGGAGCGCTCCATGATGGGGCGGGGATATACATCCCAGGGTTTTTCGGGGTTGACATCGTCGGCCCAGGGGGTCATGATGTGGTCGCCGGCGGGCTTCCATGATGTGGTTTTGGGGGCGTCGGCCTTGCCGGCGGGGGCCTGTCCGGCAGCGGCGCCGAAGGGAATCATGGCGGCCGCCAGGGTCAGGAGTGATAAATATAGCTTTTTCATTGCAGGAAGATATTAGATATTTCGGGTGAAAGGCGCTGAAGCGCGGAGCCGGAGACAAATAACTTGATTCAGGTTGCGGCTCTCAGTTGCAAATTTATCCCTATATTTCAGAATTATATGTTACGGATAATGTCAAATAAGTGGTGAAAGGGGGATATGCGTGAATATATACTTTTATGGCATAAACGGTTACATTCCTTCAGGTTTATTCCGGCTTCCGGATTGGCGTCGGAACAACTATTTTGGGGGGCATATAGCATTTTGGCATAACAAGTTACACCCCCTCAGCGGGCGATTTTGTAACTTTGCAGAAGACTGAATTTTATATCCCTGACCGGGAAAAATAAACAATAATATCATGAAAATTATAAATAATATCATGAAAATTATAAATCTGAGTTTTGCCGCCGCGGCGCTGCTGACCCTCGCCTCCTGCGCCGGAAGCAGTTTCAGCGATCTCCGCTGCGAATACCTCACCGACCCGATTGGAATTGACGAACAGTCTCCCCGTTTCACCTGGACCGTGAGCGGCGATGCTGGGCCATGCGTAGTTGAAGTTGCCGAATCCCCCGAGGCCCTCAGCGAGGGGAATCTGCTCTGGAAATCAGAAGAGCTCCCCGCCGCCGGGTCCCCCGCGGTTTACGCCGGTCCGGAGCTCAAAAGCCATCACCAATACGCCTGGCGGGTGGTCTCCGGCAGCAAGAAGTCGGAAACCGAAACCTTCGAGACCGCCAAGATGAACCCCGCCGACTGGCAGGGAAAATGGATCAGCGACACCCTCGACATGGAGTTTGAGCCTGCGCCGATGCTGCGCCGCGATTTCACCCTCGCGAAGGTTCCCGGCGAGGTCCGCGCCTACGTTTCCGCCGCAGGTTATTATGAACTGTGGATCAACGGCAAGCGTGTCGGCGACAGCCACATGGACCCCGGTTACACCCACTACGACAAGCGCAACCTCTACGCCACATACGACGTCACCGACCTCCTGCAGGAGGGGGAGAACAGCGTCGCCGCCGTCCTCGGCAACGGTTTCGCCAACTGCCAGAGCAAGGCTGTATGGGACTTCGAGCGTGCCCGCTGGCGCCGTCGTCCGGCCATGATTTTCGAGCTCCGAGAACCGGGCGCCGAGGAGGCAATCCTGGTTTCCGACGCTTCGTGGCGCACCGCCACAGGTCCTTACACCTATAATAACATCTACAGCGGCGACCGCTACGACGCCCGTCTCGAACCCGAGGGGTGGCGCAATGCCGGTTTCGACGACAGCTCATGGAGCACCGCCGCCGTGGTCGAGGCCCCCTCGCCGCTGCTGAAAGCCCAGGCCATGCCGGCAATCCGCCCGGTGGAGGTCATCACGCCGACACTGCTGAAGAATTTCGGCGACACGGTGTTTGTTTTCGACATGGGACGCAACATCGCGGGTGTCACCGGTCTCAGCGTAGCCGGTGAACGCGGCACTCATTTCAAACTTTCGCACGGCGAGATGCTCAAGGAGGACGGCCGCCTGCAGCAGGGGAACATCGATGTATACTACCGCCCCGAAAAGCCCGGCGAGAAGTTCCAGACCGATGAATTCATCCTCGCCGGCACCGGCGAACAGGAGAGTTTCCGTCCGTCGTTCACCTACCACGGCTTCCGCTACGTGGAGGTGACCGCCGACCGCCCCGTTTCCCTCACCGCTGACAACGTCAAGGGTTATTTCATGCACACCGACTTGCAGCCCGTCGGGTCGTTCAGCAGCTCCGAACCGCTGTTGGGCAAGATTTACGACGCCACGATGCTCAGCTATGTCGACAACATCCACAGTATCCCTACCGACTGTCCGCAGCGCGAGAAGAACGGCTGGACCGCCGACGCCCATGTGGCCATCGACCTGGCCCTGCAGAACTTCGACGGCATCACATTCTATGAGAAATGGATGAACGACTTCGCCGACAATCAGCGCGAAAACGGCAACATCGCCGGCATCATACCCTCCTCGGGATGGGGCTACGGCAACTGGCCCGGCCCGGTATGGGACGTCGCGCTGTTCGTCATCCCCGAGGCGCTGTATGACTATTACGGCGACTCTCGCGCAATCGAGCGGATGTATCCCGTGATGGAGAAATATTTCGAATGGGCCCGCTCGAACGAGAAGCCCGACGGACTGTTTACCGACGGTATCGGCGACTGGCTTAGCTACAAGGCCCAGACCCCGACCGACTACACTTCGAGCGTCTACTATTACCTCGACAACGTCCGCATGGCCCGCTTCGCCGACATCCTCGGCCGCGACGCCGCCCCCTACAAAGCTAAAGCCAAAGCGCTGCGCGACACCATCAACGCCCGCTGGTTCGACGAGGCTAACGCCACCTACGCCAACGGCACCCAGGCTGCCCTCGGCGTGGCGCTCTACTCCGGAATCGTCCCCGAGGGTAAGGAGGAGGCCGTCGCCAAAACACTCCACGAGACCGTCACGGCCAACGACTGTTTCCTCGACTACGGCTTGCTCGGCAGCAAGACGGTGCCCGCCATGCTGACCCGCTACGGCTATGTCGACGACGCCTACCGGATGGCTACCAAGACTGACGCCCCCTCATGGGGTTACTGGCTCGATAAATGCGGCTACACCACGCTTGCCGAGACCTGGACCCTCAGTCCGGAGTTCCACGATGCCTCGGTCAACCATGTTTTCATGGGTGACATCTGCTCATGGATGCGCACCGACCTCGCCGGCATAAACTTCGACCCCGCCAAGCCCGGTTTCGCCAACACCATAATCCACCCGCATTACCCCGAAGGACTCGGCTCCGCAGAGGCAACCTATAAGTCGGTTCACGGCCTCATCAGCTCCTCCTGGAAGCGTTCCGGCGACGAAATCACCCTGACGGTAACCATCCCCGCAGGCTGCACCGCCACCGTCTACGCCCCCGACCCGACCCCCGTAACCTCCGGCACCCACACCTTCACCTTCCCCGCAAAATGAAAAAAATAATAGTTTTGCTGTGCCTGCTGGCGTGGTTAGGTGTCTCGGCAAAGGACCTCAGGGATAATTTCACCGGCAAGTATGCTCCGGAGGCTGTCGGCGCTAAGGTTTGCAGCCGCTTCATCGAGGTGCCGCATCCCAACTGGGGCACCGACACCACCCCGACCCGCGAAATCACCTATCCCGAAACCTGCGCCTGGCTCGGAGCAATCCGCTATGCCCGGACGGTGAACGACCGGGAGGCCCTGCGCAGGCTCGAGGACCGTTTCTACACCCTCTTCGGCAGGGACCGCCGTCTGCTCCCGGGCATCGACCATGTGGACCACAACGTTTTCGGCACCATCCCCCTGCAGCTTTTCCAGCTCACCGGCAACAGGGCCTACGAGAGCATGGGCCTCTGGTATGCCGACTCGCAGTGGCTCAAGCCGGACTTCAAGAGCTGGCAGCCGCAGGAGCTTATCGACCAGTATCTCGCCGACGGCCTTTCATGGCAGACCCGCTACTGGATCGATGATATGTTCATGATTACGGCGGTTCAGACTCAGGCTTACCTCACCACTAAGGATCCGAAGTATCTCGACCGGACCGCCCGCGAGATGGTCAGCTATCTCGGTAAGATTCAGCGCCCGAACGGTCTGTTTCATCACTCCCCCGAGGCTCCATATTTCTGGGGGCGCGGCAACGGCTGGATGGCCGCGGGCATGACGGAACTTCTCTCCGTTCTTCCCGAGGATAATGAATACCGTCCGGTCATCCTCGAGTCCTACCGGAAGATGATGGATACCCTCGCCGGGTATCAGAAGCCCGACGGTCTCTGGGCGCAGCTCGTCGACGACCCCGGCGTGTGGAGCGAAACCTCCGGCTCGGCCATGTTCACCTACGCCATGATCAAGGGTGTGCGTCAGGGGTGGCTCCCCCGCGAGAAATTCGAGCCTGTCGTTGTCAAGGCCTGGAAGGCGCTTGTCGACCATATCAACGACAAGGGTGACATCGACGAGGTCTGCGACGGCACCAACCGCAACAGCGACCGCAATTTCTATCTCGGCCGCCCGCGTCTTGTGGGCAATATGCACGGCCAGGCTCCGGTGCTCTGGTGCGCAACGGCGCTGCTCGAGGACGCCGCCCCCGGTGATTCCTCTGACAGCTCTGTCGCTTCCCTCGGCGCTCAGATCAGCGTGTCAGGCAAAGATATTGCCTACGCCTCCCCCTCGTCGGGCAGCATAACCTTCGGGTGGGACGCTCCGCTCACCGTCGACGGTGTCAGCCGGTCGCTCCGCATCCCCTACCGCTATCATAACCCCTACTGCACCGCTCCCTTCTCTCCCGACACCCTGACCATCTCCACTCCGACCCGCTCCCTGACCCTCCACCGCTGACATTATAATATTATTCCACAACCATATCGAAATGGTCGGTGGGAGCGGTGCGGTGGGCGAGGTGACGGGTGGCGGGGGAGATGCCGAACAGCGGGGAGTAGGTGCGGACGGAGATGGTCCGGCCGTCGGGCTTGAACTCGAGGATGCGGAGCCAGCCGTCGCCGCCGTTCCCTTCCCATCCGCCGCCGAGGGTCTGGACGTTGAACATCATCTGGTGGAGGGGTTTGTCGACGGCATTCTTGTCGACGCGGTAGGCGATGGAATCCTCGAAGTCGCTGGGGTGCCCCATGTGGCCCGAGATGGCGAGCACGATGTTTTTTGAGGATTTCAGCAGTTTCTCCCATACCTGCTTGCCCCAGTTGGCGGGGGTGATGGCGTAGGGCTCATTGTCGGTGAAGTTGGCGGTACGTTCCTCGAGCATGGAGTGGGTCATGTAGATGACCTTGTGGTCGCGGAAGCGGTCGCTGTCGATGAGCTGTGCGGTCCAGTCTAACACCTCGTCGCGGGGGGCGAACTCGTTGCAGACCACTAAAATTTTCCCCCAGTTCGGCAGCTCGAACTCAAAGGCGGCGTTCTCCAGCGATTCGATGCCCGAGCGGTTGGGATAAACGGCCACGGCGCAGTCGTACCATGCCTTGTTGCGCTCGATCGGGAAATATTCCGGGAAATGCGTCTTGCCGTTCTCCGAGCTGCGGTAACCGTATTCGTGATTGCCCGTGGAGATGATGTAAGGCACCTTGTTGTCCAGACGGTTGAACGCTCTCGACACCTCCTGCCACATCTCCTTTGACGTCTGGTTAAGCATCTGGCGGTTGCGCACCAGATTTTCGTTCTGCTCCACCAGGTCGCCGGTGCAGAGCACCGCCTTGATGTTCAGATTCTCGATATTGTCGGCAATCCAGGCTGTCTGCAGCTCGAACAGCGGCTGATTGATGTCATATTTGATATAACCCTGCGGGTCGCCCAGCAGAATCATGCTGAACGAATTCGGGTCATCGAGTTTCTGCTGGTCGGCGCGGTCCTGCGCCATAGCGCCAAGCCCGATTACTGTAGCTGCAACAAATGCGAATATCTTTTTCATGATTTTGAAAGGGTAAAGTTTATCGTCGTATTCCGGTAACACCAAAGTCTCCACAATTAAAGGATGCAAATTAAAGGATGCAGACCGGGGCTTTGCGGAGTGAGAAATTGGCGGAGAGCACCGGTGCAAAGGGGGAATGGAGCGAACGGGCTCCTTCGGGGCAGCTCTTCACGCAGGCGCAGCACTTGATGCACTTTGTCGGGTCTACTGTATGGCAGTCCTCGGCAATGGCACCGGTCGGACATACCGAGATGCAGAGGCCGCAGCCGGTGCAGATTGCTTCGTCAACCTCGGGCAGGAGTTTTGCCGGGGCAGACTTCTGCCGGGCTGCGTAGCCCATGACAAATTCCTTGAAATTTGCCAGCGACTGCTTCGGCGACGGAATGTCCCGGGCAGATGCGGCGTCGATTTCCGTCGTCGTGCCATCTGAAATCTTGGTGGCGATTTTTCGGCCGAATTCAGCTGCAATGCTCAGGTCTTCGGCATCCGGGCGACCGGCAGCAATAGGATTCTCGGCAGTGGAATAGGAATGTTCGCCGACGAAAGCTGTGGCAGCAATAGGCCTCAGACCGTGGTCCCTGGCGAACTCCGCCATATCTGCAAGAGCATGCTCAAACGCGCGGTTGCCATAGACGCAGACAAGAACGCATCTTGCCCCGTTCCCTTGGATTATATCCATCCGGGACTTCGCAATCGGCGCCATATGCCCCCCGTAAACCGGAGCTGCCAGGATCACCAAATCCTCCGCGCCGGCTTCAATCCCGCCGCGCACCTCCGTCGTAACATCAATAGAAACCAGCTCGACACCTAATGCCGCGGCTATTTCCTGTGCGATTGCCTTTGCAATCTTTTCCGACGTCCCCGTCGGCGAAAAAAAAGTATTATACAAATTCATTGCATTACAATTAAAGCGTATATCATCTTATTGGTTTTTGTTAATTTACCTTTGCAACTTATTTATAATCAGGTGCTTAATGCGTAGTTTCCAAATAAGGCGTTAAATAACGATTTGCGGGCGTTAATTTAGTAATTAGTTATCTTCACAAAGTTATATAAAATAATTCATTATATGATATATCAGGAGGGAAATTTTAAAAAGTCTAATTTGTTGTACTTTTGTTTGCATTTGAGCGAAAAAGGTCTTATCTTTGCAGGAAAGTTTAGTTTATTGGACTATGGAACTGAAAGAGGTTATGAAATCAAGGCGCAATGTACTTGACATTTCCCAACTGGATCTGGCGGAGATGTCGGGGGTGAGTCTTGCCACTGTCAAAGATATTGAGCGAGGTAAAGGTAATCCGTCGCTCGAAACCGTCAACAAGATATTGGAAGTCCTCGGTATGGAGATTGAATACCGTGTTCGTCGGACCGTTTAATTTTTAGAATATGAGACAACTGCTTGTTTATATGAATGACCGCAGGGCCGGTGTCCTGACTGAGCAAACGCCCGGCAAAGGCTACACGTTTGTGTATGACGATGACTATCTTGCATCGGAAATGCCTTCGGTGTCTGTGACTTTGCCAAAGCGGGAAAAGAGCTATGAGTCTGATTTGCTGTTCCCGTTCTTTGTCAATATGCTCCCCGAGGGAGCGAACCGCCGGGTGATATGCCGAAGCCTTAGAATTGACGAGGATGATTTCTTCGGTCTGCTGACAGCCATGGCCGGCCGAGATTTTATCGGCGCCGTAAACGTAAGGAAAATGAATGATGAATAAAATTACCACCTGCCCGTCGCTGTTGACGAAAGGGTTTGACACATACAGTCCCAAAGCGGCAAGGATGCTGTTTGATGGCGCAAAAGTCAGTCCTATGCTTGACTTTGACATTGACGAGTTCCGAACCACAGCCGATGTGGAGAATGCCATGCGGCGTATCTCCGTTTCAGGTGTTCAGGAAAAATTCCCGGCTGTCATTGTCGATGGCAAAATACGGATTGCCGACGGGGACGAGCAATCAACTCATATTCTGAAGCCGGCACCGTGGGATCATACCCTTCAGAACCGCAAGATGATTCCCGCCAACGAACATCTGACAATGCAGATTGCATCGCAGGTCTACGGCATACAGACGGCTGCTAACGGATTGTGTTTTACTCCTAAAGGGCAAACCGTTTATATAACGCGACGGTTTGACGTCATGCCCGACGGCTCGAAATTGCCGATGGAGGATTTCGCGACTACAATAGGGAGATACGAACAGGCCGAGGGACAGCATTTCAAGTACAACGGCAGCTACGGCGACATCGCCGATGCTCTCCGCAGGAATGTCGCCGCGTGGATGATAGATATGGAGCAGTTCTATGAATTGGTCATCTTCAATTACATCTATGCCAACGGCGACGCTCATTTGAAAAATTTCTCCCTGATGCTTCAGGGGAATGACTACCGTCTTGCACCGGCATATGATTTACTGAACACCTCCCTTCATGTCAACGGCGATGACTTCGGACTTGACGGGGGGCTTTCACCCGACATTGAGAGAAGCGACATTTATGACCGGACCGGTCACCCCTGCCGACTCGATTTCGAGCGGTTAGGCGAGAAAATCGGGCTGCGAAAACAGCGATACGACAGGGTTCTCAACAAGTACACCGCGCTCCCCGATGAGGTCCGAAATCTCGTGGACAACAGCTTTCTCGACGCCAAGATGCAACGGAACTACCTGCGCATTGTCAATGAGAGAATCGCCCGGTTTATGCGGAAATCCGAGTAATATCGGGTAATATATCGAGTAATATAAAGTAAGCCCAACGTCTGGAGTGGCAGATGTTGGGCTTGCTGTAATTTGGAGTGTGAGGGGTTACTTGGTGGGGGAGAGGAGGTTGTTGATGGCGTTGATGATGAGGGGTTCCATGACGGCGTAGCCGGCGGGGGTGGGGTGGACGCCGTCGTCGGAGTAGGCGGGGTTCATGATGCCGTCGGGACCGTAGGCCATGGGGGTGTAGTAGTCGACGTAGGGGAGGTTGTTGTCGGCGGCGTACTGGCGGATCAGTTTGTTGATGGTCTGAACTCGCTGGGGGGCGTCTTTGATGGAGGGGTTCCAGCCGAAGGTGGTGGCGGGGAGTGTGGCGGCGATGATCACCTTGATGCCGTTTGCCTGGGCTATTTCAACCATTGACTTGAGGTTTCCGAGGGTGATTTCGGGGTTGAAGGGATGGGTGTTTTCTGCGCAGTCATTGGTGCCGACATTGATTACCACGATTTCGGGCTTGAGGTTCACGACGTCCTCGCGGAAGCGGAGCAGGAACTGATAGGAGGTCTGTCCGCTGATGCCGCGGTTGATGTATCCGGTTTCCTGCCAGAATTCGGGGTGGCGTCCGAGCCATTGGTCGGTGATGGAGTTGCCCATGAACACCACGCGGTGCTCACCTTTGGCGGGGGCGGGAAGTTCCTTGTTGGCCTGGGCGTAGCGGCTGTGGTTGGCCCAGTCGCGGTTCTGTGCCGACAGACTGATGGCTCCGAAAAGCATGGCAAACAGACAGACTATTGTAAGAATATGTTTTTTCATCAGGTGGAAAATTAGGATGGCAACATCCGCCCGAGCCACAGGCGAGATGCGGACGTTGTCATGCAAAGGGGAAAATCAGTAGACGTTGAATTCGTGGATGCGGGTGTTGCGGCCACCGGCCGACTGCTCGGGCTGCACGACGAAGAGGCGGAGGTAACGGGCCTCGACGGGGGTAGCGAGCTTACGTTCTACGACGTTGCGCTTGTTGCCGACGAAGTTGTCGATGGTCTTCCACTCCTCTGACTTGTCGTTGCGGACCTGCAGGAGGCAGGAAACGGTGATGTAGGAGGGGTTCTCGGAGCCGGCGTTGAGAACCGCCCAGCCGTGGATGGGCTGCTTGGAACCGAGGTCATATTCCACGAAGGCGGGGACACCGTTGGTGTCGCACCACTTGGTTTTGGGGTTGCCGTCGTTCATGAAAGCGGGCTTCTCGCGGTCGTTGGCAAAGCCCGACCAGGCGACAATCTGCTCCGGTTTCAGGATGTTCTTCCGGTCAGCGTCCTTGGCGGAGGTGCCGGGGAGGACGTTGCCGACATTGGCAGTGCGGAAGGGAACGGTCAGCGCTTCGGGAGCGGGATTGGCCTCGTTGGCGGCGGTAGCGGCGAAGATCACCAGCTCGGGATTGTCGGGGAGGATAACCTCACGGGTTCCGGCGGGGAGGTCGATGCCGTACTTGAACATGTAGGTGAATTCGTAGGGATGGTTGCCGGCGCCGGAGTGGCGGTGAGTACCGGCGAAGGCTACTTCGTCAGGCTGAACGAAACCTTCGGTGTGGTCGGTGTGGCCCCACTGGCCGATGAAACCGGTGTAGGAGGGAACGGTGAGCTCGGTGGATGTGCTCTTCCCCTTCTTGTTGGCGGCGACGGTGCGGAAAGTGCCTGCGGTCGAGGCATCTTCGGTGGCGGCAGCGGCGAGGATGTAGAGGCGGTTGAAGTTACCTTCGGGGAGCTTCAGGGTGTCACCCTTGCAGGCCATACCGTTGAGGAGTTCCTTGTTCTCGAGGGTGAAGGGAACGCCGGAAGCGGTCAGGCTGGCGGGAACGAGCTCGGCAGCGTAGGAATAGCCGCCGTTGAAGTCGGCGTCGCCCGAGAAGCAGTCCCAGCTGAAGCACTTCTTGTTGTAGTCGAGGGGCACGCTGGCGTAGCTGTCGGTGGAAGCGGAGGCTGCGGGAGCGAACTTCACCTTGTAGGTGCGGACGCTGTTGGGTGTGACGTCAACATCGAGGGTGTTGCCGGCGAAAGCGGCGGAGCCGATGGTCTTTTCTGTACCGTCGGCCGCAACGGCGGCTGTCAGCGGACGGGCGAAGGTAACCTTACCCTTGCCACCCTTGCCGGCGGTGTCGTAAACGCGGACAACATATTCGTCGGAGCTTTCAGCCTTCTTGAGGGCGCGGATTGCGAGGTCTTTGTTGTCGATGGAAGCCAGGGAGAAGCTGCGGCCGAGGTCACCGGCATGGTGGGTTGCGGAGAAGCCCTTGATGCGCTGGTTCAGCACATCGGCGCGGCGGTTTGCGTCAGCCTTGTCGAGGCTGCCGGAGTGACCGTTGAGGCTGTAGGTGAAAACATGGTGGCCGAAGTCCTGATGATCCTGGTAAGTGTAGCCACGTTTGGTCTTGGGGGTATGGAGCAGGGTCAGGCGGATGGTGTTGTCGTCGGGCTTGTCCCAGCCGTATTTGCTGTCGTTCATTACGGTAACACCATAGTTGCCGGACTTGTCGGTGAGGTCGGCCCAGCGCTGCGAGGGAACCTCGTAGGCGGTCAGGGTGTTGTTGCCGCGCTCCACGGTGCCGATGCCGAGGTCGTAGGTAGCCTTTTCGTTGGCGATGCCGAGGGGGAATTCAGCCTTCACCAGAGCGTTGGTGGTGGCCCAGTCAACCTCGTTGAGGAAGTCGATGCGGTCGGCGAGGTCACCCTCGTAGAGACGGATATACTGCACGAACTTCGAGTCGCCGTGGTGCTTCTCGATGCGGAGAGCGGAGCGCAGCGGGCCCTCCTCCACGAGTTCCATGCTGACGTTGCCGTTGATCGACTGAGGTTCGGCGTCGATGGTTTTCTTCAGCACCTCCCATGCGGGCCAGTCGAACGATTCGTTCTCGGTGAAGATAGCCAGACGGATAGCCTTGCCGGGTTTCACGAGCTCGCGGCCTGTCTTCTTGTCGTAGAGCGAGGTGATGTCGCCGTTGTTGTCGAGGGTAATCTTGTAGACGGAGTTCTCGATGGAGTTGGCAGCCACGGGAGTAGCCTTCTTGGCGGACCCGGAGAAACGGAGGTCATAGACAGCGAAACCGTTGGCGGGAACGGTGGCTTCAACCAGCACGTGAGCCTTGCCGTCGGCGCAGCCGAGCATCTGGGCGCTCACTGCCTTGCCGTTGTTGTCGAAGGCAGCGACCTTGCCGGGGTTACCCTTGACGGGAACCTCGAGGTCCACGATGTCGGTGGCCTCATAGCCCAGCGGGTTGAAGAGCACCACGGGAGTGCCCTTCACGCGGGTGTCGAGCTGCGAAGCCACGGCGCCGGCCGAGTGCTTCAGGATGTCGGAGAACTGCTTGAGCGAGAGGAGCTCGTCGTTCCAGGAGAACTCGTAGGCACGGGGAATGGAGGTGCCGGTGAGGTCGTCGTGGAACTGGTGCCAGATGAACCGGCGCCATGCCTCGGTCAGCGATGCGCCGGGATAGTCGGCGGTGCCGAGCAGCTCGGCAGCGACGGCAGCGCGTTCGGCGGCGTCGCCGAGGAGTTCGTTCTGGCGGTTATAGAGCTTCATGGCAGCCTGGGAGGTGTAGCAGCCGGTGCCGTGCACGTCCATTAGGAGCTCGCCGTCGAAGCCAGGGAGTTCGGGGTGAGCGGAGTAGGGCTGGTAGTCCTTGAACATCTGGTCGGAGGTGGCGCTGACAATCTTCATCGAGCCGTCCTTACCGACAGCGCGCTCCACGGCTTCAACGGACTGGATGGAGGGGGAACCGCCGATATCGCCGGTGCCGTAGTAGCGGAAGAGAACGCCGAGGTTGTTCTCGGCCAGTTCATCCTTGAGAACCTGCTTTTCAGTGAGGTCCTCGTTGTCCCAGCGGGTACCGTAGCCGTAGCCGTGGGCCATCATGATTTCGGAGCCGTCGACACCCTTCCAGAGGCCGACGTTGGAGGGATATTTGCGGTTGCCGCTGTAGAAGGGATTCTGACGCCAGCCGAGCTTCTGCGACGAGAAACCGATCAGGCCGCAGTGCTTGGCTACGGTCGGGAGGGTCCATGGGAAGCCGAAGCAGTCGGGGAGGAAGATGTCGGTGCTCTCCACGCCGAATTCATCGCGGTAGAAAGTCTGGCCGAGCATGATGTTGCGGATGGCGGATTCAGTGGAGGGAACGACAGCGTCGGTAGCATCCCAGCTTGCGCCGGAGATGTGCCAGCGGCCGTTCTTGATGTACTCCTTCATCA
Organism: uncultured Muribaculaceae bacterium; assembly: GCA_902494515.1. GTDB lineage: Bacteria > Bacteroidota > Bacteroidia > Bacteroidales > Muribaculaceae > UBA7173. The sequence continues at coordinate 34,941 of CABUTS010000014.1, forward strand.
TCTCGTATTCGCGGGGGTAGTATTCCTTCATAAAGGCGTATTTCACGCCGCCCTCGAAGTTGAAGACATAGTCGGGATACTTCTCCAGGAGCTTGAGGTTCTGGTTGATGGTGTTCCAGACATACTCCTGGATAGTGGTCTGTATGTCCCAGTTCCACTGCGTGTCGAGGTGCGCGTCGGACACCATATATACGGTCGGCTTCTCGCCGTCGTTCTGCGCTTTCCCCGGGGCCAGGGGAGCAGCTGCGACGCTTGCGGCGCCGGTCAGCAGCGCTGTGGCCGCGAGGCAGATTTTAGAAACAGTTTTCATGACGGGTTTATTTAAGATTTATGATATGTTATTTTGTTTTTTATTTGAGTTGTTTCCCTCTGTGTTAAGTTTTTTCTTCGCTGTAGTTCCCTATCTTCCGTGTAGTTCCGTAAGTTCCGTGTTGTCTTTTTAACGCGGAACTCACGGAACTACGCGGAACCACGCGGAATATATTTTTTTGAGAACATGACGGACCTATATCGTCGCTTCGCTCCTGAACCTGACGGAAGTCCCATCATAGTGGGGAGGAGATGCGTTGGAGGAGGGAGTGCTTTGGTGGAGGAATTACAGTGGGGGAGGGGCGATGCGGTGGATGAAGCGATAAATACCTTTGTCAAGGAATAGGCGGTCATCGTCAGTCTCTTTGGCCGGTACCCTGCCAACCGAAAAATCCATAGCACGAAAATTTATCAGATATCCCAAAGGAATGTCGCAGAATTTAAGGTAGCTCATAATTTGGGACAATTCTCGTTCGGTCATAAACGAAACAGCCTTAAACTCAAGACAGACGCAATCTTCAACAAGCATATCGACTCTGTAAGCCTGATCGAGCTTATATCCTTTGTAATACACAGGGTATTCAACCTGACGCTTGCTGTCGATTCCTCGTAATGCCAGCTCAATCTGCATAGCTCGCTCATAAGCCGCCTCATTTAGCCATCGGCCAAGTCTGGAGTGAACCTCGAAGGCGGCTCCAATAATTTGATGAGTAAACTCGCTGTTGGGGGATAAATCCATTACTATGCCTGTATTGATATTATCTGAATTGATATTTATTGAAATTTATTGCATTTCTTTAATTTGGATGTATTCTCCGGCTGGCTTCCGTTAGGTTCAGGAGCGGAGCGACGATATTGTTCCGTATTGTTCCCTTAATAGTCCTTTTCCGTGTAGTTCCGTGGGTTCCGTGAGTTCCGTGTTAAAAAAGTCCGAATGGCTTTAGCCATATTCCTAAGACACGGAACTCACTGAACTACGCGGAATCTGCGTTAAAAAAGGGGCAATGAACTGATGGGATTGTATTACTTGCGGTTGCGGATATATTCGAGGAGGATGAGGTGGGCGGGACGCGACATGGAGCCGTGGTCGAAACCGTCTACCTCGAGGAGCTGGGCGTCGGGGTGCTTGTGGAGCTGGAACATGCGCCAGAGGTAGGCGTTCTCCTCGTAGCGGCCGAACAGTTCGCGCTCGCGCTGCCCGCAGATGAGCAGAATCGGCGGACAGTCGCCGCGGACGTAGTATAGCGGGGCGTTCTCGTCGATGAGCGGGTTGAGGTCACCCATGCCGCGGTCGTGGCGGTTCTGGAAGTGGGTGATGGCCTGTCCGCTGAAGGGGATTACGGCCTTGATGGCTTTGTCAGGGTCGACGCCGTACTTTGCCAGACGGCTCTTGTCGAGGGTGATCATCATCACCAGATAGCCGCCGGCGGAGTGGCCGGCGAGGTAAATCTGCTTCGGGTCACCCCCGAAACGTTCGATGTTGTTGACGACCCAGGCCGTTGCGGCAGCGGCGTCGTCGACACAGTCGACGGTGGTCACCGTGGTGTCCGTCTTGTTGTCGCAGAGACGGTAGCTGACCCCGACGATTGCCAGACCCTGCTCCTGCAGCTCCTTCGGGAGTTCACGGTCGCCGCCGGTCAGACCCCCGCCGTGAAACCAGATGACGGTCGGGAAGTCCTTGCGGTCGGTGGGATAGTAGACGTCGAGCTTGCATTTCTGCTGCTGGTAGGCGTCGGTAGTGCCGGGACGGTAGCTGATGCCCCGCTCGGTCTTGTAAGTTTCCGCCGCCATGCCCAGCGCAATGAGCACGCAAGCGAATATGATTGCGAATTTCTTCATTTCTTCGAAATGTTATTGAATCCCTTTTCTGACAGCGACTCCGACCTTCGAATCGGCGCAACCGTAGTAGAGATACCAGTCGCCGTCGCGGTAGGTAAGTCCCTCGATAAATACTGTCCCGGCGGGATACTGTCCGCTTTTCTCGAAGTCGGCTTCGGGAACGAAGAAGGGGTTGTCGAGGCGTGCTATGAATTGCGTAGGATTGGCGGCATCAAACAGAGCCTGTCCCCCGCAATATGTGTTGGGGGTGTAGTTCGGGTCGCGGTTGTCGCCACCGGCATTCTTGCCGTTGTAAAGGAGCAGAATACCATTGTCGGTGAGCACTGCCGGTGGACCACATTCGGTGAGGTCGCTGTCGAAGAAGCCGTCGCGCGTATCCATGACATGCAGCAGGTCGCCGTTCTCGTCGAGCATCGGGGTCCAGTCGGTCAGGTTGTCGGAGGTGGCGACATTGACGAACTTTTCCCCCCAGTACATATAATATTTGCCGTTGATCTTGGTGATGACCAGACGCCCGTCGGCGGGGCGGGTTACCACGGATGCAGACTTGGAGAATTCATCGGCAAACCGACCGTCGTAGGCTTTGGCAAAAGCAGGGCCATGTTTCTCCCAGTTCTTGAGATCCCGGGAGGTCGCGATTGCCAGGCGGGGCACCTGGCGGTTCCACTGGGTGTAGAACATGACATAAGTGCCGTCTTCAGTCACGGCAACGCGGGGATCCTCGCAGCCGCCGGGCCATTCCATCTCTTTCTGGGAGTCCTCGGCCGGATACAACACCGGGGTGGAATCGTAGGTGAAGTTTACCCCGTCGGTCGATGTGGCGTAACCTATTCGCGAGGTGCGGCGCCCTATGCCGGTGGCGGAGTTGTCTTCAGCGCGGAAGAGCACTACGATGGTGTCCCCCTTGACCGTAGCGGCCGGATTGAACACATCGCTTTCCATCCAGGCTACAGAATCCTGGCGCATCGGACAGAGAAAACGCACGGTGGAATCGGGCGACAGGACGGGCGTGTCGGATGCGCGCTCGAAACCAAGGAGCGCCCAGGCGTCCGGTGTCGTCTGATGGGAGCATGAGACCGACAGCCAGCCGGCACATCCGAGAATGATAGTTTGTAGCAGTGTTCGTTTCATGATTCTGATCGGTATTTTGATTCAGTGGAATTGTTTGCGGCATTATTTCTTGGGAGCGGGGACCGAGAGGGTCACGCCGTCGGCGAGGGTGCCTTTGGCGTGGCGGGTCTTGCCGTCCTGGACGAGGACAACCTCGAGGTTCTTGATTTCAGAGGCGACGTCGCGCTTACCCTCAGTGGAGTCGAGGGTGACTTTCACCTTCTTGCCGTCGCGGGCGGCGCGGAAGGTCATCAGCGAGTAGTCGCCGGCGCGGAACTCCCAGCCGTTGCCGGCGTCCCAGTAGAGCTGTCCTTCGGCCTTGCCGTTCTCGTCGAGGCAGACATAGAGGGTCAGCGGCTCGAGGGTTGCCTCCTCGGTGTTCTGGATCACCTTCCCGGCGGGGATGATGGCGCCACCTTTCAGCAGCAGGGTTGCCTGATGCTTATCCTTGAGGTCGCCCGGGATGAGGCTGATTTTCTCCCAGATACCCTTCGGAAGAGCGGGATTTTCGGCGAAGGAGGGGATTACCAGGAGGTTCTCACCCATGGTGAAGGCCTGGTCTTCGGCGCGGAGCGCGGGGTCCTTGGGGTCGGCGAAGAAGAGGGGCTGCATCACCGGCAGGCCGGTCTCGTGGGTGGTGTGGAAGCAGGTGTAGAGATAGGGGAGGAGGCGGTAGCGGCGCTCGAGAGCCATGCGCGACACCTTCTCGACCTCCGGACCGAAGGCCCAGGGTTCCTTATCGTTGGTACCGGCGCAGGCGTGCCCGCGTGCGAAGGGGAGGAATGTGCCGAAGCCGATCCAGTCGGCGAACAGCTCGGGGGAGGTGTTGCCGAGGAAACCGCCGATGTCAGGACCGCTGTAAGGCTGCCCCGAGAGGCCGAGGGTCAGTGACATAGGCACAGACCACTTCATGTGCAGCGGCTCGGCGTAGTTGTCGCCGGTCCAGGTGGCGGCGTAGCGCTGGCCGCCGAGGATGTTGGAGCGGGTCAGTACGAACGGGCGCTTGTCGGGATATACTTTCAGGAAACCGTCGCGGGTACCCTCGACCATAAAGCGGCCGTAGGCGTTGTGGTACAGCAGGTGGGGGCCGGCGGGCAATTTGCCGCCGCCGCGGTGGAGGTTGGTGACGGGCATTGTGCCGGTGCGCTCATCCTCCGGGAGATTGTTGTCGAAGACCGCGGGCTCGTTGACGTCGTTCCATACGCCGTCGACACCCGTGCTCAGGAAATCCTTGTAAAGGTCTGACCACCAGCGGCGGACGTCGGGGGAGGTGAAGTCGGGGAAGGCCGCCATGCCGGGCCATACGTTACCCTGATACTCCTTGCCGTCGGCGGTGCGGACCCATACGTCATTCTCGGTTCCGGACTTGTAGACGAAATAGTTCGGGTCGGCTTTCGGCGCGGGGTCGATCATGTATACGGCTTTGAAACCGGCTTTGTGGAGGTCGTCGTTGAGCGCCTTGGGGTCGGAGAAACGGACCGGGTCAAAGGTGAAGATGCGGTAGCCGTCCATGTAGTCGATATCCATCCAGATGACGTCGCAGGGAATCTGATGCTGACGGAAGTTCTGAGCGATTTCGCGTACGCGGTCCTGCGACATGTAGGAGAAGCGACACTGATGGTAGCCGAGGGACCACAGCGGGGGCATCTCGATGGTGCCGGTCAGCTCGGCCAGACCGCGGACCACATCCTGCGGGGTGGCGCGGTCGATTACGAAGGCGCGGAAGGGGGCACCCTCGGTGTCGAAACGGATTTCGTTGTCCTTGGTTGCCAGATGCGACTTCCAGGAGCTGTCGAAGAGGATGCCGAAGGCAGTGCCGTCGGGGCGCACGCCCATCACCCAGGGGTGGGTCTGGTAGAGGTGGGTGCCGTTGTCGACCGCGCGGTAGGCGCCGTTGTCGACGTTCCAGAGTTCAATCTCCATGCCGTTGCGCAGCAGCGGGCCGGTGACTTCGCCGCCGCCGTAGAGGCTGGTGCCCTCGGGCACGGCGAGCACGGCACCGGCTTTCCCGTCGGCGGTGACGGTGAAGCGGGGGTTGAGCTGCCATGATGAGGGGAGGGCGCCGGTGTAGACCGGCTCCTTCTCGAGCATTAACGACGGAGTTTTCTCGGGGTCATAGCCCTGCGGGACGAACAGGGCGATACCCTCGCCGACAAGTGCCGTCGAAGCCACCGGAACCTCGGATGCCGGGGCGGCCGGAGTGGCGGGGGAAGCGGCCGGAGCGGCATTGGCCGCCACGGCGCCGGCTGCAGCGATTGCTGCGGAAATAATTATTTTTTTCATCGGTGATATGGTTGGTCGATTAAGGTAAGAATTATTCTTTGCACAAAAATAATACTTAAAAAGGGAAATCCGTGTGTTCGACATCGAATAAAATGGTTGCAATCCTGCCAACACCCCGCTTTGTCGCTTGAAAATACAACACTGTCACTATCCGACACACCCCGCCCCCTCCGTTAATGCCCGATTAATCAATTATTTTCCTGACAGCTTCCACAATTCCCGGAAATCCTCCCCGCCAGCTACGGCAGTGAAACTGCGCCAAGTTTGCCATCCCGCTTTCAAAACGTACGGACGTGCCTTTGACACGTATCCCCCGCCCATAGGCCCGCATCTCCCACAAAATCAGCCATTTAACACGGAGCTGCACGGAACAAACGGAAGCTGCATGATTAACGCCAACGGAGGCCTAAAGGCCTGGCGCGGAACGTTAACGGAAGCCTGACGGCACTCCCAAGTTTGCCCCGCAGGCTTCCGTTGACGTTCAGGAGCGAAAGCTCCGCAATAGTTCGGTTTGACGTTCCCGAGACAAATTTGCTTCCGTTAGTTCAGTGCAGTTCCGTGTTATATGATTAACGCGCCAACTACGGAAGCGAAAATGCGCCAACTACGGAAGCGAAAACGCGCCAACTACGGAAGTGAAAATGCGCCAACTACGGAAGTGAAAATGCGCCAACTACGGAAGTTGAACGCGTAAGTGGTTGATTTACAGATGAATTTTAAACACGACAAATTTGTGAAATTTAATGCCATTTAGTGTCTGAATTTTAAGCCATTTTAACACTGGTTAACTTCGGTGAAATTGAGCCTTCGGCGCCTTTTTTCGCTGGATTTAACAGAGAAAGCGAAATGCTATCACCATTTGGTTGTCTTCACACCATGAATGTGATTATGAATGATTGGGATGTGGTGGGGTGGGGGAGGAAGGTGTGTCGGAAAGCGCACAAAAGGGATAGTATCGGGCCATTTTGGACGTCTGTCGCAGAAAAATACAACAGTGGCACTATCGGCAACATATAAGTACGGTATTTATTTATAATTTTGTGACACCTGAATTTTGGATACCTGATAACCCGCAGAATCGCTGCTTGCCGTTAGATTCTGCCATATCTGATTAACCCTGAAAATCTGAAATACCAACCCTCCATTCTCACGATGAAAACCGGATTAAGTCTTTTTGCCGCTATATCCGTAATGCTCGCAGCAAGCAGCTGCGAAAGCATTTCGGCTGCCTCCCCTGAGACCGCGGACTTTCACGCCCCGGCCTATGCCGCCAATATGGGTACCGACGCTCCGGCACCGAAATGGCTCACTCCCGAAGTCGAGCGTCAGGCCCGCGAGATACTCTCGAAGATGACCGACGAAGAGAAGCTCGAATTCGTCGGCGGCATCGACGCAATGTATACCCGCGAGATTCCCCGTCTGGGTCTGCGCCGCATGAAGATGTCCGATGGTCCCCAGGGTCTCGGCACCCACAGCCGGTCCACAGCATATCCCGCAACCATAATGCTCACCGCCACATGGAACGATGAGCTCGCCCGACGTTACGGCCGTTCGCTGGGCCGCGATGCCCGTGCAAGAGGCATCGACATCCTGCTCGGTCCTGCGGTGAACATCTACCGCGCCCCCATGTGCGGACGAAACTTTGAATATATGGGGGAGGACCCCATGCTGGCCGCAAATACGGCTGCTAACTACATCAAGGGGGTTCAGTCGCAAGGGGTGATGGCAACCGTGAAGCACTTCTTCGGCAACAATTCCGACTACGACCGCCATAACATCAGCAACGACATGGACGAGCGGACCATGAACGAAATCTACTTCCCGGCCTTCCGCAAGGCCGTGCAGGATGCCGAAGTGGCCGCCGTGATGACCAGCTACAACCTTGTCAACGGTGTATACACCGACGAGTCCCCCTGGCTCATCAAAGGATTCCTCCGCAACAAGTGGGGATTCCGTGGCGTGGTGATGTCGGACTGGGGGGGCACACACCACTGCATCCCCGCAGTGCACGGCGGTCTCGATCTCGAGATGCCCTCGGCCACCCAGATGAACCCTGCCGACCTGGCATATTACCTGAAGACCGGGGATATCACCATGGCTGAAATCGACGAGAAGGTGCTCAACATCCTGCGCCCGATCATCGCCTTCGGAGCTCTCGGCAACCGCGGTGCTGACACCAGCATCCCCTTTGACGACCCCGAATCTGTAGCCACAGCGCTCGACGTGGCGCGCGAAGGAATCGTACTTCTGAAAAACAGGAACAACATCCTGCCCCTCAACCCCAAACGCTACAAACATATAATCGTTGTGGGGAAGAACGCTCAGGGCTATGTACGCGGCGGAGGCAGCGGCAACGTCAATCCCATCCACTTTGTAAGCGCCTGGGATGGCATCAAGGCAGCCTGCGATGCCCGCGGCATTGAGGCAGAGCTGATTGATGAGCTCGACTACCGTCCCGACATCATGCGTTCGGGCAGCGAACAGGGACTCAAAGCCGAATATTACAGCAACATGAATCTCGAAGGGGAGCCCGTAGCAACAGCCATCGAGAACAAGATTCTCTACTCCTGGGGCGACGGCCCGCAAATCCCGGGTATGCCCAAGGAGAAATTCTCTGTCCGCTGGAGCGGCAGCGTGGTGCCCGATGTGACGGGTGAATATGAATTCACCGTCGGCGCCGACGACGGATACCGTTTCATTCTCGACGGTGAAACCCTGGTTGACGACTGGCAGAACGGAGCCTTCCGTTCCCGGATAATCCGCAAACAGCTCGAAGCAGGTAAAAAATATGATATCTGCCTCGAATACTATCAGGATGGCGGCGGTGCTGCGGCGCAGCTCAACTGGAGCCGCGTAGGCTACACCGATCCACGCCTTGCTAAGAAATTCGCCTCTGCCGACCTGATTGTGGCCTGCATCGGCCACAGTTCCGACTCCGAAGCCGAAGACAGCGACCGCTTGTTTGAACTTCCGGCCTCCGACGCCTCCCTGATGGAACGTCTGGCCCTCAGCCGCAAACCCGTGATTGCCGTTGTCAACGCCGGTGGTTCGGTTGAGATGCAGTCGTGGGAGCCTACGGTCGCCGGTATCATGTGGAGCTGGTACGCCGGTCAGGAGAGCGGCCGCGCCCTGGCCGATGTCCTCTTCGGCGATGTCAATCCTTCGGGCAAACTCCCCATGACCTTCGAGAAACGCTGGGAAGACAATCCCGTGTATAACAGCTACCACGACCCCGACGGCGACAAGCATGTGGCATATACCGAAGGAATCTTCACCGGCTATCGCGGCTACGATAAACTCGGCCGCGACGTGCAGTACCCCTTCGGCTACGGTCTGTCCTACACCACCTTCGCCCTTTCCAACGTGAAAATCTCCGAGCCTGACAGCGAGGGGAATGTAACTGTAACCTGCCGCCTCACCAATACCGGCAAGCATGCCGGCGCCCAGGTGGTGCAGGTCTACGTCGGCAAGGATTCCTCCGACCAGGCCAAGGCTGAGCGCCCCGTGCGCGAACTCCGCGGTTACAAGAAGGTGTATCTCGAACCCGGCAAGAGTGCCGAAGTTTCCATCACCCTCCCCGCCTCGTCATTCACCTACTACGACACGAACAGCCACGATTTCGTGAAGGATTCCGGCCTGTACAATATCGGTGTGGGATTCTCCTCACGCGACATCAAGAACACCAAGCAGCTTAATATAAAATGAAAAAACAACTGATATTTATCCTGGCCGGTCTGCTCGCGGTCGGATCTGCAAGTGCACGCAACGGCAATGATGTTGCGGTGGAAACCGTTGACCGTCCGGCCATGGCCACCGCCGCTGCCGATCTCCGTCCGCTCGCCCTCGAGAAACTTCCCCTCGGCGCCATCAAGCCCGAAGGCTGGCTGAAAAAGCAGCTCGAACTGCAGCGCGACGGTCTGAACGGCCATCTGTCGGAAATCTCGGCGTGGCTCGACAAGAGCAACAACGCCTGGCTCGTTCCGGGCGCAAGCAACGGCTGGGAGGAGTCCCCCTACTGGCTGCGCGGCTACAGCCGCTTGGGCTACATCCTCGGCGACTCCGCAATGATTGCCGAGGCAAAGAGCTGGTTCGACCCGATTATCGCCTCCCAGCGCGCCGACGGGTTCTTAGGCCCGGAGAACATGAAGAACGGTCACCCCGAAATCTGGGCGCAGATGCTGATGCTCGACTGCCTGCAGGGCTACTATGAATACAGCCGCGACCCGCGTGTGCTCGATCTGATGCGCCGCTTCTTCCAGTGGGAGATGTCGCTCCCCGACGAGGATTTCCTCGAGGACTACTGGGAAAACTGCCGCGGCGGCGACAATATCTGGTCGGTAATCTGGTATTACGGCCAGACCGGCGACAAGTCTGTGCTCCCCCTCATCGAAAAGATTCACCGCAACAACGCCGACTGCACCAACCCGGCTGCCCTCCCCAACTGGCACAACGTGAACATCGCGCAGTATTTCCGCGAACCCGCCGAAGTCAGTCTGCTCACCGGCGACTCCACCCTGATGACCGCCACCTACAATGTCTATGACCTCATCCGCCGCACCTACGGTCAGGCGCCCGGCGGTATGTTCGGCGCCGACGAGAACGCCCGCATCGGTTACATCGACCCCCGTCAGGGGACCGAAACCTGCGGTTTCGCCGAGCAGATGGCCTCCGACGGCATCATGCTGTCGGTCAACGCTGACCCCTTCTGGGCCGAGAACCTTGAGGATATTGCCTTCAACTCTTTCCCGGCTTCGATGACCGACGACCTCAAGGCGCTCCGCTATCTGACCGCCCCGAACCACGCCATCAGCGACTCGAAGAATCATAATCCGAGCGTCGACAACAGCGGCCCGTTCTTCAACATGAACCCCTTCAGCAGCCGCTGTTGCCAGCATAACCACGGCCTCGGCTGGCCGGCCTTCACCCAGTCGCTGGCCTACGCCACTCCCGACGGCGGCGTCGCCTTCCCCGTTTACGCCCCCTGCCAGGCAACATTCAATGTTGCCGACGGCAAGAGCGCAACTGTCAGCGAGGACACACAGTACCCCTTCTCCGACACTCTCCGCTTCACCGTCTCCTCCAAGTCATCTGAGGAATATCCGATGTATTTCCGCATCCCCGTCTGGGCCAAGGGCGCCACTGCCAAGGTCAACGGTAAGAAAATCAACTGCAACCCCGAGGGCGGCAAGTATCTGAAAATCGACCGCAAATGGGCCGACGGCGACTGCGTCGAACTTGTCTTCCCGATGGAACTAAGCGTGCGCCGCTGGGCTGTGAACCGCAACAGCGCATCGGTGAACTACGGTCCGCTGACCTTGTCGCTGAAGATTGTCGAGCGCTACAACAAGGTAGACTCCAAGGAGAGCGCTATCGGCGACTCCCACTGGATCGAGGGTGCCGACACCGAGAAGTGGCCCACCTACGAAATCTTCCCCGAATCCCCCTGGAACTACTCCCTTATCCTCCCCGCCGACAACTCCACCGCCGGTTTCGAGGTGGTGAAACTCCCCTGGCCGGCCGATAACCAGCCCTTCCGCCTCTCGGGCGTGCCCCTGGAGGTCAAGGCCAAAGGACGCTTAGTACCCTCCTGGGGCTTCGACTCCACCGGTCTGACCGGTGTGCTCCCCCGCGAGGATGCACCCCGCGCCGCACAGGTTGACGAAATCACCCTCGTGCCGATGGGCGCCGCCCGTCTCCGCATCTCCGCCTTCCCCACCTCCGAAAAATAACGCTACATGAATATCATGAAGAAACTGTTTCTATTTGCTTCCCTGGCCGTAATGACCGGCTTAGCCTCCGCTAAAGATTACAAACTTAGCTCCCCCTCGGGGAAAATTGACGTCACCGTCTCGGTGGACGATTCGGTCCACTACAGCGTCGCCCTCGACGGCCGCGAGGTTGTCCCCTCGGTGGGTGTCGGCATGATTACCTCCGACCGGGTCCTCGGCGAAAAGACCGCGAAGGGGGAGAAACCCTCCGTGAATAAAGCCAAGCGCAGCAGCGCCGACCGAGTAATCCGTCCGGCAGTGCCGATGAAGCACTCCGAAATCGCTGACAAATACAACCAGCTGACCCTCGGCTTCAAAGGGGGCTACGGCCTGGAAATCCGCGCTTACGACAACGGCGTGGCCCACCGCCTGACAACCTCCCTGAAGTCCGACTCCCTGAAGGTGGCCCACGAGAAATACAACGTCACCCTCCCCGCCGCCACAACGGCCCACCTGCAGATGCCCGGCAGTTTCATCACCTCCTACGAGGACCCGTACACCCACAAGACCCTCGCGGAGTGGACCCCGGCCGACCGCATGTCGACCCTCCCGGCCCTCTTCGAGACCAAGGACGGCGCAACGATTCTCGTGTCGGAGTGCGACATCGAGGAGTATCCCCACATGTTCCTCAAGGGTGACGGCAAGGGGGGCTTCTCGGCAGCATACCCCCGTGTGCCGCTGAAATTCGGTCCCAACAGCGACCGCAGCCTCCGGATTCTCGAGGAATCCCCCTACATCGCCCACACCGTCGGCAGCCGCGCTTTCCCCTGGCGCTTCATGGCCATCGGTACCCCCGCCACCATCCTCGAACAGACCTTCACCACTCAGCTCGCTCAGCCCTCGGTAATCGAAGATACCTCCTGGATCAAGCCCGGTTTCGTCAGCTGGGAATGGTGGAACGGCGCAACCCCCTACGGCCCGGACGTAAACTTCGAGTCGGGATGCAACCTCGAAACCTATAAGTATTTCATCGACTTCGCCGCCAAATACGGTCTCGGATATATCCTCATGGACGAAGGCTGGGCCAAGAGCACCCTCGACCCCTACACCCCGAACCCCGACGTAGACCTGATGGAAATCATCCGCTACGGCAAGGAGAAGGGCGTCGGCGTCTTCCTCTGGCTCACATGGCTCGTCACCGAGAACAACTTCGACCTCTTCAAGCAGTTCAAGGACTGGGGCGTGGCCGGTGTGAAGATCGACTTCATGGACCGCAGCGACCAGTGGATGACCGACTTCTACGAACGCGTATGCCGCGAAGCCGCCAAGAACGGCCTGATGGTGGACATGCACGGCTCCTTCAAGCCCGCCGGCCTGGAGAAGAAATACCCCAACCTGCTGTCGTACGAGGGTGTGCGCGGCATGGAGCAGATGGGTGGCTGCCGCCCGGAGAACACCGTCTATCTCCCCTTCATGCGTAACGCCGTAGGTCCGATGGACTATACCCCCGGCGCCATGCTGTCGATGCAGCCGGAGTGCTATGCTTCGGAGCGCCCGAACTCCGCCTCGATCGGCACCCGTGCCTACCAGATGGCTCTGTTCCCGATTTTTGAGAGCGGCATCCAGATGCTCGCCGACAATCCTACCCTCTATATGCGCAATGACGACTGCACCAAGCTGCTCGCCACCATTCCGCAGACTTGGGACGAGACCCGCATGCTCGACGCCAAAATCGGCGACTACCTCGTGGTGGCCAAGCGCAAGGGTGACAAATGGTATGTAGGCGCAATCTGTGCCGACGGCCGCAACGCCAAGGAGACCAACCCCGGCTGGAGCGCCGACGGCAAGTGGCTGACCCTCAACCTCCCGCTGGATTTCCTGACCCCCGGCCGCAAATATAAGGCCACCTGGGTCGAGGACGGCATCAACGCTCCCCGTCAGGCCATGGACTACCGCATCAAGTCCGGCACCCTCTCCTCCACGGAGACTTTCCCCGCCCGCCTGAGCCGCAACGGCGGCCTCCTTCTCCTTCTCGCCCCCGAACAGTAATCCGCCTGAACAGTAATCCGTCCGGACACAGGGTCATCCCGGATTCAAACGCTAAAAGAACTCTAACCAACAAAAGCTATGATCAAGCCTATATATAGCTCGGCCCCCGACCGCTACGACGGCACTATGAAGTACCGCCGTTGCGGCCATAGCGGCGTACTCCTCCCCGAAATCTCCCTCGGACTCTGGCATAACTTCGGCGACGTCAACACCTTCGCGAATTCGCAGGAGATGGCCCACTACGCCTTCGACCGGGGTATCACCCATTTCGATCTGGCCAACAACTACGGTCCCTCCTACGGCTCGGCCGAGGAAACTTTCGGCGAGATAATGCGCAAGTCGTTCGCACCGTACCGCGACGAGCTGTTCATCTCTACCAAGGCCGGATACGACATGTGGCCCGGCCCCTACGGCAACTGGGGCTCCCGCAAATATCTCATTTCCAGCCTCAACCAGAGCCTGAAGCGGATGAACCTCGACTATGTCGACGTGTTCTACAGCCACCGCTACGACCCGGAAACCCCGCTGGAGGAGACCCTGCAGGCGCTCGTCGACATCGTGCGCTGCGGCAAGGCCCTCTACGCCGGCATCTCGCGCTGGCCCAAGGAGGCTGCGGCGTTCGCCTACGAATATCTCGCTGCCCGCGACGTGCCCTGCCTGCTGTATCAGGGACGTTACAACATCTTCGACCGCGCCCCCGAAACCGAGGGAACGCTCGCTCAGGCTGCCGCCAACGGCGCCGGCTACATCTGCTTCTCCCCCCTGGCCCAGGGTCTGCTCACAAACCGCTACATCAACGGCATCCCCGAAGACTCCCGCATCGCCCACGGCGGCCATCTGAAACAGGAGGCTCTCACCCCCGAAACTCTCGCCCGCATCAAGGCGCTGAACGAAATGGCACTGCAGCGCGGCCAGAGTCTGGCGCAGATGGCTCTCTCATGGGCACTTGCCCACAAAGAGGTGACGAGCGTCATCGTCGGTGCCAGCTCCGCAGGGCAGCTCGAGGACAGCCTGAAAACCCTCGAGGCTCCCGTTCTCACCCCCGAAGATCTCGCTCAGATCGACGATATCTGTCAGCATTAATCCAAAATCTCACTATCATTTTAAATTAATCTAATCCAATAAACCGATACAATGAAGAAGTTTTTTGCAATTCTGATGGCCGGCGCGATGCTCTGCGGCTGCGGCCAGAAGGAGAAAGCTCCTGCCGGGCTCACCGACTACGTGAACCCGCTGCTCGGCACTGCCACCCTCTGGGAAACCGAGGACCTCGGCTATGAACGTCACCGCACCTCCCGCACCTGGGGCGCCGAAGCCTTCCCCGGTGCCGCCCTGCCCAACGCAATGGTGCAGCTCACCCCTGTGACCATGTGGCGCGCCGGCGGCGGCTACCAGTATGAGGACACCACTATCCTCGGCTTCGCTCACACCGCCATGGGCCACTGGAACCTCATCGACCTCCCCATCATCCCCGTTACCGGCACTTTCAACGCCGACAACTACGCTTCGCATTACTCCCACAAGAACGAATCCGCCCACCCCGGATACTATCAGGTTTACCTCGACCGCTATGGTGTAAACGCTGAGCTGACCTCCACGCTCCACGCCGGCTACCACAAGTACACCTTCAAGGAGAACGATCCCAAACGTCTGCTCGTCAACGTCGCCCACAACCAGAACAACGTGCGCAACTGGGCCATCGATAAGGCCGGCGACAACGCCTTCGCCGGACATCAGGGTGGCATTTACTACTACGCCGAAACCAGCCTCCCCATCGACTCCATCGGTCTGCAGGGTAGCAAGGCCGAGTTCGGTGTTCCCGTTGCCGTGATTGATTTCAAGAACAACACCGGCAAGGAGCCCCTGGAGGTTAAGGTCGGCATGTCGTATGTGAGCATCGACAACGCCAAGGCCAACCTCGAGGCCGAAATGAACGGCAAGGACTTCGAGACCGTCCGCAAGGAGGCCAACGATACCTGGGAGAACCTCCTGGGCAAAGTCAAGGTTGAAGGTGGCACAGACCGTCAGAAGGGTCTGCTCTACACCACCCTCTACCGCGCATCGCTGATGCCCCGCCTCGAAAGCGACGTCAACGGCCAGTATCGCGACAACCGCGGCGAGATCGTTTCCGACTCCACCTTCCGCTACTATTCCAACCCCGCCTTCTGGGATGTCAGCCGCAACCAGCTGATTCTTCTGGGTATGCTCCAGCCCGACGTAGCCCGCGACGTCATCAAGTCCACCATCGACCGCGGCGAGAAGGGCACCGGCTATATCCCCACCTACTTCCACGGCGACCACGCCCCGACATTCATCATCGGCAGCTGGAAACGCGGCATCAGGGACTTTGACCTCGACCGCGCATACGCCCTCTGCCTCAAGAGCGCTATGGTTCCCGGCGACGGCGGCCGCGCCTACATGGACGAATATCTCGAAAAAGGCTATGTTTCCGACGACAGTGTCCCCGACTGCCACTTCTGGCAGGAACACCGCGGCGGCGTCACCAAAACCCTCGAATACTCCTACGACGACTACGCCGTGGCCCAGATCGCCAAGGAACTTGGCGACTCCGTAAATTACAACAAGCTGATGGCCCGCGCGAAGAATTATAAGAATGTCTTCAACCCCGACAACGGCTTCTTCATGGGCCGCATCGCCAACGGCGACTGGATGCCGCAGTACGACCCCGACATGGCTTACTACCAGCATATGTACCGCGAGGCCAACGGCTGGAACTCCCTGTTCTACGGTCCCCACGACCCCGAAGGCATCGTAGCCCTCTATGAGGCGCCCGAAGTTGTCGACGCCAAGCTCGACACCCTCTTCACCCGCCCCTACAACGGCTATGAGGTCGCCAACATGACCGGTTTCATCGGCAACTACTGCCACGGCAACCAGCCGGGCCACACCATCCCCTTCACCTACTACTTCATCGGCAAGCAGGAGAAATCGCAGGCTGTAATCAATCAGATTCTCGACCGCTTCTACGACATGGGCAAGGACAAACTGGCTTACGCCGGTATGGACGACGCCGGTGAGATGTCGGCATGGTACGCCCTGACCGCCATGGGTATCTACAC
>CABUTS010000015.1 GCA_902494515.1 uncultured Muribaculaceae bacterium
CCGAGGGGTGGGGGAGGGTTACTCGACGGCGAGTTTGGCGGTGGTGGTGCCGACGGTCACGAGGTAGAGGCCGCGGGCTACGGGGATTTCAACGCGGGCGGCGCCGGGTGCGCTGTAGAGGACTGCACCGGCGGGGGTGACAACGGTTACCATCTTGCCGGCGGCGCCGAGTACTTCGATGGAGCCGTCGATGGCGCGGATGTTCACTGCTTCGGAGCCGTAAACGCCGTTGATGCCGAGGTTGGTGGTGTCAATGATCGCGAGGTTCGAGGGGGCGGATTCGCCGTCGTTGTAGACGGTTGTCACGGCGTAGGTGTAGGTCTTCCCTTCCTGAGCGTTCTCGTCGGCGAAAGCGGTTTCTTCAACGGGTTCGGCGCTGATGAGCTGCGAGTCGCGGTAAACGTTGTAGCCGCAGATCTCAGCTGCGGCGGTGGCGCCGTCGGCAGCCTTGAAGGTCACATCGTCGACGAAGAGCATATAGGCGTCGTAGCTGACGGAACGCACGGCGAAGTAGCGGGCGCCCTCGGGAACGTATGCGCTGTACTGCTTCCACTGGGGAGCGACGTTGCGGACCTCCTCGATGAGGGTGAAGTCCTCAGGCTCGGTGCCGGTGGTGGAGTAGAGCATCTGGAAGGTTTCGTAGTACTGTGTCTGGTCGGGGTCGGCCTGAAAACTGGAGGCCCAGAGGGTCACGATCTGGGGCTTGCCGGTCAGCTCGGGGGTGATAGCCCAGTCGTCGGACTGGATCATCGAGGAGCCACGCATCACATACATGGAGCAGAGATGCTGGGTGCCGGAGTGCGAGGCGAACTGGGTGGAGCCGTTGAAGGCGGCGAACTGGCTGTCCATCACGAAGAACGACTGACGGCCGCTGACGGGGATGGTCTTGGAGCCGATGCCGCCGATGGTGGCCTTGTCGATGTCAAGGAATGTCCAGCCGTCGATTGCCGAGGTCCATGCCGAGGAGGCGGCGTCGAATGCCTCGGTCTGCGCTACGGTCACTGCGTCGGTAGCGGCGGGCTTGCTCCAGGAGAGCTGCACCTTGCCGTCGGCGGCAACGCCGGCGAGGTCGGTGACGGTCGGATAGTCGTTGTCGCGGATGATGACGGTAGTTTCCATGGTGTTGTCACCCATGGCCATGTCGGGACCGAATTCGATCTCGGCCTTCAGTGTTGCCTCAGAGGCGGCGAAGGAGTCGAAGGTGTGGGAGAAGGCTACGGTTGTCATTGCGTCGGGCTCGAGGGCTTCGCCGGACTTGGTGTCGAGGAGCTCGTCGTCGAGGTAGAGGTTGACCTTGTAGCCGAGAGCGCGGTTCAGGCCGGTGTTGCCGACGCTGACCTTGATGTCGAAGGGCTTGTTGCGGTCAACCGAGGCGGGAGCGTCGATGGAGGTTACACCGAGGTTGTATTCGGCGTTGGAGGTCACCTGCAGGGCGTCGATGTAGTGGTATGCGAGGTCCACGGAGGTGGAGATGATGCGCACCTGAACGCAGCGGCCTGCGTAGTCGTCGAGAGGAACCACCACCTTGCCCCATTCGTTCGGGTTGCCGAACTGGCCGACGGTGGAGTCGAGCAGCGTCTGGTAGCCGGTGCCGTCGTTGACCTGCACTTCGAGTCCGTTCTTGTTGGGGGTGTCTTCGTAGAGGTTGAAGTTGAAGGAGTAGAACACCAGGGCGGGCACGGGCACGTCGCCGAGGTCAATCTTGCCGGTGACGATGGCGCATTTGGCGGGGATGTAGCCTTCGAGGAACATCAGGCCGCCGTCGTTGTCGACGGGGGTGACGTCAGCCATGGAGTTGGAGTGGTAGGGAACCATGGTCCAGGCGTCGGTGCCCTCCATGATTTCGTAGCCCATCAGCGAGGAGACGGAGCAGTTGGCGAACGACTCGCTCCAGGGAGCGGCGTAGGGGGTGCCGAGAGCCGTGCGGACGGAGGGCTTGATCTTGGCGGAGCCACCTTCGGTGATGGCCTCGACAAGAGTCTGGACGAACTGCTGCGAGCCTTCGGGGATTTCAACGTCGAATTCGCAGCTTGTGGCGTCGACGCGCTCGATCACAACCTCGGGAGAGCCGGAGATGTACTTCGAGACGCGGTACCATACGTCGCCTTCGCCGAGGTCATTCCCTTCGGCATCCTTGGTGACGGGTTCCCAGGAGGCTACGACGTGGCCGACGGTGGTCTCGGTCATGTTGACGGAGGCTACCTGCAGGGGAGCGGCGAAGCCGATGAACAGTTCGGCGGAAACGGGGTTGCCGGCGCCGTAGGTGTTGTAGCATACAACGGTGTAGGTCTGGTTGCCGGCGGGAACTTCAACGTCGTCGGTGATGCTCAGCTGGGCGCCGGGTGTGAGGCCTTCGGTGACGGTCTTGACGGTTTCGCCGTTGCGCTGCAGCTCTACGGAGGTGATTTCCTCGAGGGTGTTGCCGCCGAGATTGAGGGTCGGGAGGGTGAAGGTCAGGGTGGCGGTGTGGGCACCGTTTTCACCGGCTGCGGCCTGGAGGTCGCTGACGGCTGCGGGAGCCAGGGTGGAGACCCCTTCGGAGATGGAGACGCCCTTCAGGCGGAGGGTGTAGCCGTTGGCCGAGGTGGCGTGGATGCCGAGGTAGATCTGGCCGTCGGCGGTGGCGGTGTAGGAGCCGGTGAAGGGGGCGTAGGTGGTGGATGTAATGTCGGTGGCGGGGATGACGGCCTCGGTGAGGGAGGAGGCGTCAGCGGCGGTGCCGGCCATCAGCTCGAACGTCTCGGTGTAGCGGCTGCTGTAGGCCGACATGTTGAGGGTGATTTCGTAGGTGTTGCCGGCCTTGACGTTGATTGCGGGGGAAACGAACCAGGAGTCGGCGGGTTTGGCATTGGTCTCGACTTCGACGTGGTCGCTGTAGAACGACCAGGCTTTGGTGTCGGTGCCGGGGTTGAGAGCTGTCCAGCCGAAGGTATTGGCCTTGGAGGTGAATTCGATTGACTCGGCGGGGGTGATGGGGCCGAGGGCGAAGGTCGGAGAGACGGTTGCGGGGGAAACGAGGTCGCCGCAGACAGCTTCGACGGTGTAGTAATATTCAGTACGCTCGGCGGGGAAGGGGAGAGCGTCGGTCATGCGGTAGGTGGCCAGATCGTCGCTGCTGACAACCACGCCGTCGGGATAGCGGGTGACGCGGTAGCGGAGGTTATTGCGGTCGATGTTGCCGCCGTGGAGACCATTGGAGACGCTGGCCCACTGGAGGGTGACCTGGCCGTCCTTGTAGTCGGTGACCTGAACGCGGGTGGTGGCCTTCGGGGTGTCGGGACCGACGAAAATCTTGGAGGCGCGCACGCGTTTGCTCTCGCCGTTCTCATTCTCGGCGGTCACGGCGAAGCTGTAGGTGTCGGCCGCGGGGACGGTTACCTCGATCTGCTGGTAGCCGGAGGCGCCGAAGGTGCTCTCACCGGAGGAGATGAGCTGGCCGTTGGCGTAGATGTGGTAGGTCAGGGGACCTTCGGCAGCGGTTCCGTCCTGAAGGGTGCGGGGCATTTGGAAACGTACCTTGCCGGTCAGGCTGGTATCGGAGAAGCTAGTGCCGACGGAGCTGACGGGGGCGGGAACGTTGGCGGCGGGCGCTGTTTCGGGGATGTAGAATCCGCCGAGCTGCTCTTCGTTCTCGAGGTCGAAGAGCTTTGTGGCGGCGGCGGTCTGCAGGTCTACGCTGTAGAGGGCTGCCTCGGTGTCGTTCTTGACTGAGTAGAGGAAAGCGCCGGTTGCGGGATCGATTTTACCGCCGGTAATCCAGGTGGTAACCTTGCCGGTGTCGCCGATGGGGGTGGATTCGTAGGTTTTGGTGTCGAATTTCGAGAGGATACCGTCCTCGTCGATGACGTAGAGGGTGCCGTCGACGGCGAAGTCAGCGGCTGCCCATGCCTTTGGAAGCTGGGTCAGGAGGGTCTTCGACCAGTAGGGAACATTGACGGAGCAGAGGCGGAACGAGGCGCCATCCTCGTTGTAATAGCAGCCGAGGACCTCGTCGCGGTCGGCGTTATAGGCTATTGCGGTGGCCACATCCGTGATGGAGCCGGGGTAGTTGTCGGAGATTTCCCAGGTGTCGAGCGAGAAGCTCTGCTCGGCCACGCCGGGGATGCCGGCGATTATCTCGAAGCGGACGCCGTAGTAGTAGCCGTCGTAGGCAAGGCCGCCGCCCGAGGCGTAGACTTCGCGCTTAATCTGCGTGGGATTGTAGCTGTCAGTGGTGAACTGATACATACCGGCGGACTGCGGAGGGTAGGAGACAGCCGCGTTGAACGTGGTCTGCGCTCCGGCATTAGCTCCGGCAACTGCCAGCAAAGCGGTCAGTGAGACCGCCGCTTTTGTGAAGAATTTTGTCATATATTTGTATATATAAGAAATGTGAATTTTTTGTATATATAAGATTTGTATATATCAGAAATGTGAATTCGAGTGAGAAACCGCAGCGGAAGTTAAATCTTTTGAATCGCGCGAGCAATTTTTTGAATCGCGCGAGCACGCGCGATAACAGAACGAAAGTTACCGATGGCCGCTGATCCCGGGTTTGGAAAGAGCCGGATTCCGGGGCGGGAGCAGCGGATTTGGGTTTGGAAGCGGCGGATTCCGGGGCGGGAGCAGCGGCTTGGGCTTTGGGCTTCGGGCAAATTTATTAAGAAAAATCAGGGTTTGCAATCCCCGCGAATGTTAAATCGGGCCGAAGAGGGCTTTGTCCCCCATTTATCCCCCTTCTCTGTCCCCCACGGCGCCCCTGAGCGCGTTGGAGGGGGACAAAAATCAAAGCAAAAAAAGCAAAAATGGGCTGGTAAAAGCCGGCGAAAAGTGAAAGCCCGCGAAAAGTAAAAGCCGCAGGCTTTTACAACAGTTGCAGAAGCCTGCGGCTTCTGCGGAAGTGATAAAGTTGCTGAGGAGCTAATGCTGGGCGGTTTCAGCTGGGCGGCTTCTGCTGAATGGATAAAGTGGCGGGGGTTAGGACAGGCGGTCGAAGAGGTGGTGGTAGTCGGTGGCGGAACCCAGGCAGGTGAAGCGGTCGCCGGGGATGACGGTGAGGTCGGGGTCCGTGATGTTCAGGGCTTTCAGAACGTCGTGGCTGATGCCGAGGATGTTGGTGTCTTTGTTGGGGCGGGAGGCGGCGATGAGGTGGAGGCCGCCGAGGCGGTCGGGGGTGAGGTCAGTGTAATGGAGGTCGTTGTAGATGGCGGGGGCGTTGAAGCGGCATACAAAGGTGTCGTCGGCAACGCGGAGGGATTCCACGGTGCCTCCGAGTTCCATCTCGTTGACCAGGTCGTGGGCGGCGCGCTGTTCGGGGGTGAGGATGCGCTGCACGTCGAGCCCTTCGAGGATTGAGCGGTGGAGCGGGTCGATGGCGCGGGCGTAGAGGCGTTTGACGCCGATTTTGCGCAGCAGGGCTACGGTCTTGACCGAGGCGCCGAAGTTTTCGCCGATGGTTACAATCACCACGTCGACGTTCTTCAGCGGGAGGGCCGAGAGGGAGGCTTCGTCGGTGGAGTCGACGATGTAAGCCGTTGCTATATTGTTTTTTATGGCTTCGACGGTGGAGGCTTTGACGTCGGCGCCGATGACTTCGTGGCCGATGTTTGTAAGGTCGCGGGCGAGGTTCGAGCCGTAGATTCCGAGTCCGATGATGAGGTAGCGCATTGTTGGAGTTGAGGGGTTGAGGAGTTGAGGGGTTGAGGAGTTGAGGAGTTGAGGAGTTTAGGGGTTGAGGAGTTGAGGAGTTGAGGAGCTCTGGATCAGTTGATTATGATGTTGTCGGAGGGGAAGCGGTAGGGGGGATCGGTGTGTATGCCTACGACGCCGACAAGGAGGGAGATCATCCCGACGCGTCCGAGGAACATGGCGGTGCAGAGGAGGAATTTCGATGAAACGGAGAGCATCGGGGTGATTCCGAGCGACGTTCCGACGGTGAAGATGGCCGATGCGGCTTCATAGACGAGCGGTTTGAGGCCGAAGCCTGGCTCGAGCCACACGAGCATGAGGGAGTAGAAGACTACCGAGAGAAGCGACAGGGCAATCACGGCGTGGGCGCGACGGATTGAGGGAATGGCGATGGAGCGCCCGTAGGCGGTGACGGTGTCGCGGCCTAACACAATGGCTTTCAGGTTGATAAGCATTGTGGCGAAGGTGTTGACCTTGATGCCGCCGGCAGTCGACTGCGAGGCGCCGCCAATCCACATCAGGAAGATGAACATCAGGATGGTGGTGTTCATGAAGCCGGCGGGATTAACCGACGAGAATCCGGAGGAACGGGGCACGAAGGAGTTGAACCAGGATTGTATCAGCTTGTCGGTCAGCGACATATCGCTCAGCGTGTTGTTCCATTCGAAGAGGAGGAAGAGGACCGTGGAGATGACCATGAGCCAGGCGGAGGTGACGAGCACCACCTTGGTGTTGAGGTCGTAGATATGCACGGTCTTGTTGCCGAGGGGGCGGTGGCGGAGCCATTTCCATGCCCTGCGGCATTTGTCGCTGATGGCCTGCTTGAAGTTCACCAGAATCGGGAATCCGATGCCGCCGCAGGCCACAAGAAGGGTGACGGTGATGTAGACCCAGGGGCAGCCGTGGAGCATCACGGGGTTGGAGAGGCCCCCCTGGATGTTGGAGAATCCGGCGTTGCAGAAGGCCGAGAGGGAGTGGAAGGCGGAGGTGATGACCTCCTGCTGGAGGTCCATGTCCATTTTCCCGTGGATCGACATGAAGAAGGCTGCGGCGCCGGCAGCCTCGATGCAGAGGGTGAACAGGAAGATGTAGAGAAGCGTCGGAAGCAGCGAGTTCATGGTCTTGGAATAGATGAGGTCGCGGACCATCAACTGGCTGTAAATCGAGGCGTTACCGCTGAAAAAGAGGGCGAAGAAGCTGGTGAAGGTCATCACGCCGAGGCCGCCGATCTGGATGAGGACGGCGAGAATCAGCAACCCCATCGGGGTGAATGTCTGGGCGACGTCGACGCTGGTCAGGCCGGTGATGCAGACGGCGGAGGTGGAGACGAACAGGGCGTCGGGGTAGTCGATGCCGCTGACGGTGCATTTCGGCATCATCAGCAGCAGGGAGCCGATGAGGATGAAAACCAGAAATGAGGCGGAGAGGATGAGCGAGGGGTTGGTGCGCCGTCCGAGCATCTGGAGGATGCCGAAGGAGATGTCGACGATGCTGTAGGCCGTCAGGACGGTGAAACGGAAGTGGCTGGAGTAGAGGAGGTTGTCGAGGAATGGAATCCAAGGGTGTTCGGGGCGGGGGTAGACGAGCGGCAGGAGGGTGATGAGCACCGCGAGGCTGACTATCCATTTGATGGGGCGCGATTCCCTGACTGTCGTGCGGTAGCGGATGATGATGCTGTAGAGGATGTTGAGGATGAAGGTCCACTGGCATCCGGTTACGATCCGCTGGATGTGTCGGAGACCCGCCGGGGTGTGTTCGAAGCCCATATAGACCACCAGGGATACGAGGCAGGCGATTGAGGCGATGAAGGCGATTATTTCCAGGATGTTGCTCCCCAGCCTGATGCCGGGCGTGAAGCGGATGGTGAGGTTCGAGTAGTATTGGTTGAACTTCACCATCCGGCGCCGGCCGGGCTGCTTTTTTACATTGCTGGAGGGCATATATGTCAGGACTTTCCGGGAGCAAGCTCCCGGCACAGTGACAAAAAAGAGGGTAATATTTTACTGAAGGTTTGCGAAAATGGCGCAAAAAAGTTTGCGAAAATGGAGCAAAAAAGATTGCGAAAGGGTGGGAAGCAAAAATTTGCGAAAGGGAGCAAAAATTTTGCGAAAGGGTGCTAAAGCGCCTGGAGGGCATCAGGGGGGAGGAGGGTGGGGTCGCGGCGGAGCCAGGTGAGCTGCTTTTTGGCGTAGACGCGGGTGTTCTTGCGGATGCGGTCGAGGGCCGTGGGGAGGTCCATGAGGCCATCGAAGTGGGCGAACAGCTCTTTATAGCCCACGGTGTTGAGGGAGTTGAGGTGGCGGAGAGGGTAGACCCGGCGGCCTTCGTCGATGAGGCCGTTGTCGACCATGGCGGTGACGCGGGCGTTGATTCGGGCGAAGAGTTCCTCGCGCGGGAGGTCGATGGCGAATTTCAGAATCTCGAAGGGGCGGCGCTTGGGCTGCCCGGTGCGGAGCGAGGAGTATGGCACCCCGGCTTCTATGCTGATTTCCAGAGCGTGGACGAGCCGCCGGTGGTTCTGCAGGTCTACAATCCGGAGGTATTCGGGGTCGATTTTTTCGAGTCTGGCGATGATTCCGGAGGTTCCTTCCTCGAGCCATAGTTTGCGGCAATGCTCGCGGATTTCATCGGAGATGGTCGGGAGGTCGTCGATGCCCCGGCATACGGCGTCGATGTACATCATTGATCCACCGCACATTACGGCTGTGCCGCCGCAGCGCGCGAAGATGTCGGGGAGGAGCCGCATCACGTCGGCCTCGAATTCCGCGGCGGAGTAGTAGGCGTCGAGCGGAAGCGTGCCGACGAAATGATGGGGCACCGCCGCAAGCTGTTCGGCTGTTGGAGCGGCGGTGCCGACGGGGATATCGCGGTACAGCTGGCGGGAATCGGCGGAAATGATTTCGGTGCCGAGACGCCGGGCTGTTTCGATGGCTAAGGCGGTCTTTCCCGAACCGGTCGGTCCGGTGATTACAATCAGGCGGTTGGGCCTCATTATGCTTTTTCGTTAACGAGGCGGGCGATGGCTACCACAACGTCGCGCCCCTTCTCCATCGATGGGATGGGCACGAACTCGTAGCGGCCGTGGAAGTTCAGGCCGCCGGCGAAGATGTTGGGGCAGGGGAGACCCTTGAAGGAGAGCTGGGCGCCGTCTGTGCCGCCGCGGATGGGCTGCACTTTCGGGGTTACGTCGGCATCGCGCATGGCCTGTTCGGCGGTCTCGATGATGTGCATCACCGGCTCGATCTTCTCGCGCATGTTGTAATACTGGTCCTTGATTTCGATGGAGCAGCAGCCGGGGAACTCGTTGTTGGTCTTGCGCACGAGATGCTCGAGCTCCTTCTTGCGGCGCTCGAAGCGGTCGCGGTCATGGTCGCGGACGATGTAGGTGAGGGTGGTCTTTTCCACGTCCCCTTCGATCTGGATGAGGTGGTAGAAGCCTTCGTAGCCCTCGGTGTGTTCGGGAGTTTCCCAGCGGGGGAGCATGAGGATGAACTGGTTGGCCATACGGATGGAGTTCACCAGTTTGTGTTTGGCGTAGCCGGGATGGACGTTGCGCCCCTTGAAGGTGACGCGGGCCACGGCAGCGTTGAAGTTCTCATATTCGAGCTCGCCGACCTCGCCGCCATCCATGGTGTAGGCCCAGTCGCAGCCGAAGGCTTCGACGTTGAACTTGTGGGCTCCCTGACCGATTTCTTCATCGGGGTTGAAGGCGATGC
The DNA here is from genome assembly GCA_902494515.1 of uncultured Muribaculaceae bacterium. Classification (GTDB taxonomy): domain Bacteria; phylum Bacteroidota; class Bacteroidia; order Bacteroidales; family Muribaculaceae; genus UBA7173. The sequence goes on from CABUTS010000015.1 coordinate 9,384, forward strand.
GGATCTTGCCGTGCTTGATTTCGGGGTGGTTCTGGAGGTAGACAACGGCGGAAATGATTTCGGCGATACCGGCCTTGTCGTCGGCGCCGAGGAGGGTTGTGCCGTCGGTAACTATCAGGTCCTGACCGACATAGTTGAGCAATTCAGGGAATTCATCGGGCGAAAGGAGGATCCCCTGCTCGGCATTGAGGGTGATGACCGAGCCGTCGTAAGCCCTGACGATGCGGGGGGTGACGTTGTGGCCCGACATGTCGGGGGAGGTGTCGAGGTGGGCGATGAAGCCGACCGTAGGCACGTCGGGTTTGTCGGTGTTGGCCGGGAGGGTCGCCATCAGGTAACCATTCTCGTCGAGGGTAATCTCCTGAAGGTTAAGCTCTTCAAGCTCCTTTTTCAGGGCTTCGGCGAACTTGTACTGGCCGGGGGTCGAGGGGGTGAGGTTCGTGAGCTCGTCGCTCTGGCTGTCGAACTTCACATATCTGAGGAATCTGTCGACTACGTTCATGGGCGGGAATTATGTTTGGTTTTCAGTGCCACAAAGTTAACAAAAGTTTTGTAAAAAAGGATTAGTGCAAAGGAGTTTTTTATAACCAAAATGAACTAACAGCTGAAAAATGGGTTTTATAAGAAGATGACGTCCCGGCGGGAGCCTTCCGAAGTGGAACAGCTGCACCGGCGCATAATTCTGGATTATAGCCAAAAATAGAAATCCGGGAGATGAATCCCGGATTACCTAAAAGAATGAGATTATGAAAAACTTACTTGCCAAACTCCGCGGATTGCTCAGCGGAGGCGCGTCGCAGCCGCGGCTTCAGCCGGTACCCGTACGCGTGAGGGTTGGCTGAACAGCGGCCGGCTTTCCCCTTCCCCGTGTCGGGTGGCGGGACCGGTTTCAGAGACCTTTCTCCTTTATCCAAAGCTCACAGGCAGCTTTCAGTTCGGCATACCATTCGGCGCCGAAGTGCTCCGTGAGCGGCCCTTCAAGAAACTGATACAGACGCACACCCTCCCGGCGGCCTTTCTCGACGGCTGGCCGGCAGATTTTCCACCGGTGGTAGTTGACCGCCGTGTATGAGCCGTAATCCTTGAGCCTGACGGGATACAGGGCGCATGAGGCTGGTTTCCGCCAGCTGACCCGCCCCTCGCGGTAGGCCTTGTCGATGGCACAGAGGCAGACGCCCCCCTTCCCGTAGGTGCAGAAGGCGCAGGCGGCGCCGTCGAGCAGCGTGGTGACCATTTCGCCGTCGACATCGGCGTAGGCCACCCCGTTGTCGCGCACCTCCTCCACGGCCCGGGGAGCCATGTCGGGGGCCACTTCGTCGAGAACCTCCTCGAGTTTGCCGATTTCATCGAGGGTTACCGGGGCGCCGGCATCCCCTTCGATACAGCATGCCCCGAGGCAGGCGTCGAGGTCGCAGCAGAAAAATTCCTCGGCAAGGTCGAGCGAAACCAGTGTATTCTGAATCTGTAGCATCATTTCGGAAATATAATAACAGGGCTGGAGGCTCCAGTCCGTTGTTTTCAATAAATTTTTTGCAAAGTTAAGGAAAGTTGGGCTGAATTTAGGCTGCGGGTGGCGGAAAATTGCAGAAAAAGCAGTAAATTTGTGGCGGAAATTAAAGACTTGTTTATGCCGTTCTGTCCCTATGGCCTGGGCGTGGCCCTGGCAACTCCGTTTAAGACTGACTATTCCATTGACTATGAAGCGCTTGGACGCCTCGTTGACTATCAGATTGAAGGTGGCGTCGACTACATCGTGGTGCTGGGCACCACGGGCGAGGCTGTAACGATGCTCGACGATGAGCGCCACGAGGTTGCCCGGTTCGTGGCTGCGCGTGCCGCCGGCCGCGTGCCGCTGGTTCTGGGAATGAGCGGCAACTCCACCAGCCATCTTGTCGACGCGATATCGAAAACCGACTTTTCGGGCTACGACGCCCTGCTGTCGGTGGTGCCCTTCTACAACAAACCTTCGCAGGAGGGGATGTTCCGCCATTTCGAGGCTGTGGCCAACGCGTCGCCGCTGCCTGTAATATTATATAATGTGCCGGGCCGCACCGGCGCCAACATGGAGGCCGCCACCACGCTGCGCCTTGCCACAGCTTTCCCCGGCAAGGTCCTCGGCATCAAGGAGGCCTCCGGCAAGATGGGTCAGATCCGCGAAATTCTGGAAAAACGCCCGTCGGGCTTCTCGGTGATTTCCGGCGACGACGCCCTGACCGTTCCGCTGATGGCTATGGGCGCCAAAGGGGTTATATCGGTGATCGGCAATGCGTTGCCCCATGAATTCGGCGAGGTCGTGCACCTCTGTGCCAAGGGGGACTACACCCACGCCTCGGTTCTCGACCGCCGTATGCAGCCATTCTACCGTGCACTGTTTGCCGAAGGAAACCCCGCCGGCATCAAGGCGCTCCTGAACATGAAAGGGCTGGCCGAGGATGTGCTTCGCCTCCCCCTTACATCCGTTTCCGAGCGCGTCCGCGCCGAGCTCCGTGCCGGCATGGAAGCACTGAATTCATGATGAATTTGCAATTGGATTTGCGAATTTAACATTGTTTAACGTGATTATAGCAATTTATTTCGTTGTGAAGCGTTAAATTTGTAGCTTGAACAGTTTGGCCTTAAGCGGCATCGACAAAAGTTCAGAACAGCTTGTTTTTCAGCCGATAATTCAATCGATTCGGCATAGGTTTGTGTCTGATGCGCCATGGCAACAACCTTTTGAAGTCGTCGGAGCTTCCCTCGAGTCAATGACAGGGGTGGTTTCGACCGGCTCGGCACCTTTTCATATCTCTGAGGCTGCCGGTTACATTAATTCTGCCCTCTTTACAGCATGAGACAGCTTAAAATATCAAAATCAATTACTAATCGCGAGAGCGCATCGCTCGACAAGTATCTCCAGGAAATCGGCCGTGAAGACCTCATTTCAGTAGAACAGGAAGTCGAGCTCGCCCAGCGCATCCGCGAAGGGGATGAGGTCGCCCTTGAAAAGCTCACCCGCGCCAACCTCCGCTTCGTGGTTTCTGTAGCCAAGCAGTATCAGAATCAGGGTCTCTCGCTCCCCGACCTTATCAACGAAGGTAACCTCGGCCTGATCAAAGCTGCCCGCAAGTTCGACGAAACCCGCGGCTTCAAGTTCATCTCCTACGCCGTATGGTGGATTCGTCAGTCGATTCTGCAGGCTCTGGCCGAGCAGAGCCGTATTGTGCGTCTACCCCTCAATCAGGTCGGCTCCCTCAATAAAATCTCCAAGGCCCTCTCGAAATTCGAGCAGGAAAACGAACGTCGACCCTCGCCTGAGGAACTTGCTGAAACCCTCGATGTGCCTGTCGACAAGGTTGCCGACACCCTGAAGGTTTCTGGCCGCCACATCTCCGTGGACGCCCCCTTCGTCGAAGGTGAAGACAACTCGCTGCTCGACGTGCTGACCAACGACGACTCCCCTATGGCCGACGCCTCGCTCAACCAGGAATCCCTGGCCAAGGAGGTTGACCGCGCTCTCCGTCAGCTCCACGATCGTGAGCGCGAAATCCTGAAAATGTTCTTCGGCATCGGCTGCCAGGAAATGACCCTGGAAGAGATCGGCGCCAAGTTCGACCTCACCCGCGAGCGTGTCCGCCAGATCAAAGAGAAAGCCATCCGCCGCCTGAAAGGCCAGAAATCCCGCCTGCTCAAAACCTACCTCGGCCAGTAGCGAGCGCCAGCGCAAAGGGCGCTCCGCGGCAATGAATCGCGCGATCACGCGCGATAACAGAACGAAAGTTACCAACGGCTGCCGAAAAGCCGCTACCCAAAGCTGAAAAAAGCCCTCGCCGAACTCAGGCCGCTGCGCAAAGCTGAAAAAGAGCTGCTCCGCAAGCACTGAGGCTGCAAACATAAAAACAACCGCCGCTCGGACTCATCCGAGCGGCGGTTGTTTTTATGATAATCTCAAATCTGGATGCCGAGTGTGCGGAATGCTGTGTTTAAATCGCAAAATTTAACTCCGACAGCATTGCAGACATCGGGAATTTTCACGCGCCTCTTGCACATGGGATCCGGGGTTTCAAGAGTGATTACGGTTACATTCTGTGATAATGCTTCGGCTATAATCCAGGAATCAGCCACTTCCGCAAATTCTGCTTTGGCGGCCTGAGTGTAAACCGGATTCATAGTTGCCCAAAGCGAAACCGCTGACAAAGAGGCAAGTGTTTCAGTGTTTTCAGAAATGAAAAAATCGCGAGGTAAATTGTTGTCAACCCACTCAACCAATTCATCATTGCCTTTTCTGATTTCGTCCTCGACTTTTTTTATTGAACGGAACGAACCGCTGGCCGCAAGTTCTGACAATGTTCGCCAAAATGAAGGGAAAACATCCATCGGCAACTCATTCTTTGCAGTGATAAATATGTTTGTATCAAGAAGATAAATCATTTTTTTTGTTTAGATTGAGCTGGTCATGAATTTTTCAAAAGTCTGGCCATAGAGTCCAGTGAGGCGATACGCCTCGGTATAAGTGAGCTGTCTGGAGCGGACGGCATTGAAGATATGGGTGGCAAATAAGTGTCCGATGCGTTTTGTGGCGGTCTGATAGAAGACGCCACCTGTACTTTTTGTTTTTTTCTTGATATTCGCTTTATACCGCAGGAAGAAATCCCGGTATTCTTCATTGCTTATAATTCCGAGGTCATGAGCACGACGGGCAATTACCAAGGTGCTGACGTTGAATCGTTTGGCGCAATCTTCAATCGAGGTCCAGTTCTCTTTCAGCAGAACTCCAGGCACAAGAAATTCAGCGGCGACCTGATCGCAGTAAGATTCAATATGGTCATGAAAATCACCTTCAAAGCCAGCATATCCTGCGCTGAAACCAACTAAAATATGTGTGAATTCATGAGCTAACGTAAACATCTGGGCATTTTTGCGGTCACTGTTGTTGACGAAAATCATAGGAGCGTTGCTTTCGTCGACAAGAGCAAATCCGCGACATTGTTCCACATCCAGAGGTCGGTGTGTGTTGTTCCCGACTATTCCGTTAAAAAACACACAGATACCTGCCTCTTCCATTTTCCCGACAATATGATTGATGGCTTTGTCTGGAGTCCTGAACTGCATCATCCAGTCGATTTCCAGACCGAGATGCTGACGAATGATGATTGCCATGTCCTGAATCGGAGTTGTGATGTCGTATTTCCCGACGAACGGGCATTCATCCAATTCGTTTTCAGTGAGATAGTCGGAAAGCCATTCATGACGCCCCTGCACGTCAAGTACAGTTTGATAAACGTTCAGATCGAACTTTCCGTGGCCGGCCTTTCCACGAAACATGGGGATAGGGGATGTTTCAAGCGGAGGAGCCGGAAGCATCAGAAACGCTACAGGCACGTGCATGGAGGATGCAAATTTTTCCAGTTGCTTGATTGTAGGTTTTTTCTCATCCGCGGCGTACATGGCGATATCGGGATGAGTTCGGAGAAACTCATCGACATTGTAGCCTGCTCGTTCGATAGCCCACAGGTACATCTCCCGGGAAATAGTCACATACTGTCGTGCCATATTTTTGCAAAGATAGTGAGTTCCAGCAACTTTTCAAAATATTTTTTAAAGAAAACAATCCTATATAAAAACAACCGCAATCCGGGAGGAATCCGGGTGGCGGTTGTTTTTATGTGGTTTTTACTGGAGGATTATCTGGAATAATCCTCCAGTTTGGGGGATTACTTGGATTGGATCCAGCGGCGGGCGTTGATGAAGGCGTCGAGCCAGGGGGTCACGTCGTTGTTGCGGCGGGCGTTGGGGTAGCAGGCGCACTGCCAGGGGAAGATGGCGCGCTCGAGGTGGGGCATCATGGCCAGATGTCGGCCGTCGGGCGAGGCGATGGCTGCCACGGCGCCGCGCGAACCGTTGGGGTTGCCGGGGTAGGTGGCGTAGTTGTAGCGGGCGGCGATGTTGTAGTCCTTGAGGTTGCCGGGGAGGTTGAAGCGTCCTTCGCCGTGGGCTACCCAGATGCCGAGTTTCATGCCGGCGAGTGAGCCGAGCATCACGCTGTTGTTCTGGGGGATGGTGAGGCCTACGAACTGCGACTCGAACTTGTGGCTGATGTTGTGCTCCATGGTGGGGCGCTTGTCGCCGGCGGCGGGAATCAGGCCGAGCTCAACCATCAGCTGGCAGCCGTTGCAGATGCCGAGCGAGAGGGTGTCGGGACGGTCGTAGAAGCGCTTGAGGGTGGCTTTGGCTGTCTCGTTCCAGCGGAAACCGGAGGCCCAGCCCTTGGCGGAACCGAGCACGTCGGAGTTGGAGAAGCCGCCGCAGAACACAATCATGTTGACGTCGTCGAGGGTTTCACGGCCGCTCATGAGGTCGGTCATGTGCACGTCCTTGACGTCGATGCCGGCGAGGTAGAGGCTGTAGGCCATTTCGCGGTCGCCGTTGACACCCTTTTCGCGGATGATGGCGGCGCGGACACCGGTCTTGCCGTCGCGTTTGTAGCTCAGGCCGCGGGAGGCCAGGGAGCCGTCGAACGAGGCGGGGATGGCGAAGCGCAGGGGCTGCTTCTTGTAGTTCTCGAAACGGAGGGCGGCACATTCCTTGCCGCTCTGCAGGGAGTCGAGCAGATAGGAGGGCTCGAACCAGCGGTCGCGCAGATGGTCGATGCCGAGCAGACGTTCCTCGCCGTAGTGCTCGATGAGCAGCACGCGTTCGTCGGCGGGCTTGGCTACGAGGAAGAACTTGGCGCCGGCTTCGGCGAGGGTCTTCTCGACAGCCTCTTTTTGCTTGTCGTCGAACTGGATGAGGACTGCGGGGTTCTCGGCGAAGAGAATCTTCACGAGGTCGGTTTCGCCGTTTTCGAGGAACCCGGCAGTGGTCATTTCCAGACCGCCGCGGGTGTTGGCGAAGGTCATCTCCAGCAGGGCGGTGACCAGACCGCCGGCGCTCACATCGTGGAGAGCCAGAAGCTTACGCCCCTTGACGAGCTTCTGCACGGCGTTGAACGTGGCGGCAAAGCGGTCGGCGTCCTTAACCGTGGGAGCGTCGGAACCGATGGTGTTGAGGCTCTGGGCGAAGGCGGAGCCGCCGAGGCGGAGGGAGTCGCCCGAGAAGTCGATGTAATATACGAGGGTGTTCTTCTTGTTCTTGACAACCGGCGAGAGGGTGCGACGGACGTCGCCGGTCTGACCGCCGGCCGAAATGATGACGGTGCCGGGGGCGAAGACCTTGTCGGCGCCGTATTTTTGGGTCATTGACAGGGAGTCCTTGCCGGTGGGGATGTTGATGCCGAGGGCGCAGGCGAAGTCGGAGCAGGCCTGGACGGCGCGGTAGAGAGCGGCGTCCTCGCCGGGGTTCTTGCAGGGCCACATCCAGTTGGCCGACAGGCTGACGGACTTCAGTCCTTTCTCCAGAGGAGCGCCTACGATGTTGGTAAGCGCTTCAGCCACAGCCATCACGGAGCCCTTGGCGGAGTCGGCGAGGGCTACCTGCGGAGCGTGGCCGATGGAGGTTGCGATACCGCTTTTGCCCGTATAGTCGAGGGCAACGACGCCGCAGTCGCTCAGCGGGAGCTGGATTTCGCCCTGACACTGCTGGCGGGCAACCTTGCCGGTCACCGAGCGGTCGACCTTGTTGGTGAGCCAGTCCTTGCAGGCTACGGCTTCGAGCGAGAGAACATCCTCGACGTACTGTTGGAGGTTGGCGGCGTCGTATTCAGGCTCCTTGTAGCTCAGGGTTACGGTGGAGTCCTTCATCACAGTCTTGGGGGAGTTGCCGAACATGTCGGCCATCTCCAGGTCGATGGGTTTGACGCCCTTGGAGTCCTCGAAGACGAAGCGGTCGTCGCCGGTGGTCTCGCCGACAACATACATCGGGGCGCGCTCGCGCTGAGCCACGCGCTCGACGTAGGGGATATCCTTGGCCTTGATGACCATGCCCATGCGTTCCTGACTCTCGTTGCCGACGATTTCCTTGGCCGACAGGGTCTTGTCGCCGACGGGGAGGGCGTCGAGGTCGATGTGGCCGCCGGTTTCCTCAACCAGCTCCGATAGGGCGTTGAGGTGTCCGCCGGCACCGTGGTCATGGATGGAAACCACGGGGTTGGCGTCGCTCTCGGCGAGGGCGCGGATTACGTTTGCCACGCGCTTCTGCATCTCGGGGTTGGCGCGCTGAACGGCGTTCAGCTCGATGGCGTTGTCGTACTGGCCGGTCTCGACGGAGGAGACTGCGCCGCCGCCCATACCGATGCGGTAGTTGTCGCCACCCATCACCACGACCTTCTGGCCGGCTTCGGGGGTGCCCTTGATGGCGTCCTTGCGGGCAGCGAAACCGACGCCGCCGGCGAGCATAATCACCTTGTCGTAGGCGTATTTGCGCTCGTTTTCCTCATGCTCGAAAGTGAGGAGGGAGCCGCAGATCAGGGGCTGGCCGAACTTGTTGCCGAAGTCCGAGGCGCCGTTGGAGGCCTTGATGAGGATTTCGGCGGGGGTCTGGTAGAGCCATACGCGCGGGTTCATCATCAGTTCCCAGCGGTGTTCGGGGCTGAGGCGGGGGTATGAGGTCATATATACGGCGGTGCCGGCGATGGGGAGGGAGGCCTTGCCGCCGCCGAGACGGTCGCGGATCTCGCCGCCGGTGCCGGTGGCAGCGCCGTTGAAAGGTTCAACAGTGGTCGGGAAGTTGTGGGTCTCGGCCTTAAGGGAGATTACGGTCTTGACGTCCTTGACTTCGAAATAGTCGGGACGGTCGGGGTTCACGGGGTAGAACTGCTGCACCTTGGGGCCGTCGAGGAAAGCGACGTTGTCCTTATAGGCCGAAACGATGCTGTTGGGGTTCTCCTGTGAGGTTTTCTTGATGAGCTTGAAGAGCGAGAGGGGTTTCTCCTCGCCGTCGATTATAAAGGTGCCGTTGAATATTTTGTGGCGGCAGTGCTCGGAGTTGACCTGCGAGAAACCGAAGACTTCGGAGTCGGTCAGGGGTCGGCCGAGCTTCTTGGCGAGGCCGGCGAGGTATGCTTCCTCGTCGGGGCTCAGGGCGAGACCTTCGCGGAGGTTGTATTCATGGATGTCGTCGATGTGGACGATGGGGTCGGGCTTGCGGTCAACGGCGAAGACCTTGGAGTTCAGGCCGTCGTAGAGGCGGGAGAGCATCTTGTCGAATACCGGTTTCTCGACGTCGGCGGTGACGCGGTCGAAGCGTTCGATGCGGGAGATGCCGGTCATGCCCATGTTCTGGGTGATCTCCACAGCGTTGGTGCTCCAGGGGGTGATCATTTCGCGGCGCGGGCCTACGAAGCGGCCTTTCACCGAAGTTGCCGACAGGGGTTTGGCACCGGAGAAAGCCCAGGAAAGTTTTTCCAGCTCTTGGGGGGAGAGCTTGTGGTCAGCCTCAACGGCGTAGAAGGTTGAAGTCCCTTGTTTGAAGAATTGAACCATAAGTGATATATGATTGGGTTTGAATCGGGGGGGGAAGGTGAAAGCCGGGGACCGGCTGGGAGGTGAAAGCCGCAGGCTTTCACCACGGTTGCCGGGCCGCGGGGATCAGGGCTGGGGGTAGAGGCGGAGGCGGGCGGCGGCGACTTTCTCATCGGTGATGTAGTCGTCGTATTCCATCATCTTGTCGATGATGCCGTTCGGGGTCAGCTCGATGATGCGGTTGCAGACCGTCTGAATGAATTCGTGGTCGTGGCTCGAGAGGAGGATGACCCCCTTGAAGCCCTGCAGGGTGTTGTTGAAGGCCTGGATGGACTCCAGGTCGAGGTGGTTGGTCGGGGAGTCGAGCACCATGGTGTTGGCGTTGCGGAGCATCATGCGCGAGATCATGCAGCGCATCTTTTCACCGCCGGAGAGCACCGAGGCTTTTTTGAGCACCTCCTCGCCGGAGAACAGCATCTTGCCGAGGAAGCCCTTCAGGTAGATTTCCGAGGAGTCGTCGGAGAACTGGCAGAGCCAGTCCACGAGGTTCATGTCGGTATTGAAGAACGAGGAGTTGTCGAGGGGCAGGTAGGCCGTGGTGATGGTCTGACCCCAGTCGTATGAGCCTTCGTCGGGCTTGCGGTTCCCCATGATGATTTCAAACAGCGCGGTCATGGCGCGGGGGTCGTGGCTCAGGAAAGCGACCTTGTCGCCCTTCTCGATCTGAAAGTTGACATCCTTGAAGAGCAGCTCGCCGTCGACCGAGGCCGACAGTCCGTGAACCTCGAGAATCTTGTTGCCGACTTCGCGTTCCGGGGTGAAGATGATGCCGGGATAGCGGCGCGACGAAGGCTGGATCTCCTCGATGTTGAGCTTTTCGAGCATCTTCTTGCGGGAGGTCGTCTGCTTGGACTTAGCAACGTTGGCCGAGAAACGCTGGATGAACTCCAGCAGTTCCTTGCGCTTCTCCTCGGCCTTCTTGTTCTGCTGCTGCTGCTGACGCAGGGCCAGCTGCGAGGACTCATACCAGAAGGAGTAGTTGCCGGCGAAGAGGGTGACCTTGTTGTAGTCGATATCGAGGGTGTGGGTGCAGACCGAGTCGAGGAAGTGACGGTCGTGGCTGACCACGAGCACGGTGTTTTCAAATTTCGAGAGGTAATCTTCGAGCCAGGCTACGGTGTCGAGGTCGAGGTCGTTGGTAGGCTCGTCGAGCAACAGGTTGTCGGGGTTGCCGAACAGCGCCTTTGCCAGCAGCACGCGCACCTTCTCGTTACCCGAAAGGTCGCGCATAAGCATCTGGTGGCGCTCCTCCTTGATGCCGAGACCCGAGAGGAGGGCGGCGGCGTCGCTCTCGGCGTTCCATCCCTCGAGTTCGGCGAACTTCTCTTCGAGCTCCGAGGCGCGGATGCCGTCGGCGTCGGAGAAATCCTCCTTGCAGTAGAGTGCGTTCTTCTCCTGCATGATATCCCAGAGGACCGTGTGCCCCTGGAGGACGGTGTCGAGGACCGTGCAGTCGTCGAATTTGAAGTGGTCCTGCTCGAGCACCGACATTCGTTCGCCGGGACCCATTGTCACAGAACCGTGGGTGGGGGCGAGCTGGTCGGAAAGTATACGCATGAGCGTGGACTTCCCGGCACCGTTGGCACCGATGATGCCGTAGCAGTTGCCGGGTGTGAATTTCAGGTTAACATCCTGAAACAAAACTCTTTTACCGAATTGTATACCTAAATTGTTGACAGCTATCATTATGAACAGTAAATGTGCAAAAAACAGCGGGGCGTCAGCGTCCCCATTTCGACTGCAAAGTTACGCAAAATCCGCCGTCTGCCAAAAAAAAGCTGCCATAAACCGCTGAAATCCTCCGAAAACTCCTTTTTTCTGCTCTTTCAGCCACTTACCCTCCCCTTTTTACCCACAAAATGAGGCTGTATCGCAGAAAATGGAATTGCGATACAGCCTTATGGGGGACGGGAAATGTCGGTATGGGTTGACGGAAAATGTCGTTATGTGTTTAGGGGGATGCCGGGATGGGGCGGGGGATGCCGGGGTGGAGGTCAGAAGTTGTAGCCGACGGAGATATTGATGGTGTTGCGGTGCATGTTGCGGTTGAGTTTGGCTTCGTAGGGGCCGGCGGCGATGACGGAGGCTTCCTTCATCTGGGTGCAGCCTACGGAGCCGCCGACGCTCATGTAATAGCGGCCGTAGGTGATGCCGGCGCCGAAGTTCCACTGGATGTCGGCGTGTTTGAATCCGCCGGTGCCGAAGGCGCTGACGCTTTCGGAGGCAACGCGGGTGCCGTCGGGTTCAATCACGTCGTTCTGATGGTAGCGGGCTACAACCGAGAGGTTGAGCTGGAAGCCGGTGAAGACGTGGACTGAAAGGTCGGGGGCGAAGTCGAAGTGGTAGCCGAGGTTCAGGGGGAGGCGAAAACCGAAGTTGCGCAGGGAACCGTCGACGGCGAAGGGGACGTCGCGGGAGTTTTCGTTACCTTCGGGGTCGGTCCATACGACCTTCTGGGTCTGGGTGGTGTATGTGCCGAAGACGTTGTAGAACAGTGAGAGGCCCGGTTCGAAGTAGAGGTTCTTCCAGAGGGGGATATCGTAGACGATACCGGCTGAGAATCCCGGTTTGCTGGAGTAGAGGGGACCGCCGTTGTTGGTGGAGCAAACATCGATTCCGGCCCGGATGCCGAAGTAGGTTCGGTTTTCGGGGTTGTCGAACATATAATTCTGGGCGTTGGCCGTGGAGGCTGCGGCAGTGAAGAGGAGAGCTGCGGCTGCTAAAGTCTTGATTGCTTTCATATTGCAGTTGGTTTCAGAGGCAAAGCAAACATCCCGGATTCGGGGCGCCGAAAGGCTCCGGCGGGTTGTTCAGAAGTAATTGCGCAAAATTTTTGTAAAGTTAAGTTTTTTTTCTGAATAAAAATGAAAATGGCATGTTAAAGTTTTTAACAAATAATAATCTACCAACGGGCACCCCCTTTTGCTCAATCGCTTGTATTTTTTATTATCTTTGCAGGCAGAAGGGGAAAAGGAGTAATATATTTTTAAGATAAAGTGTTAAGTGAAGAGTTTATTGGATGATTTTGACTCCAGATTTCGATAGAATAAACATAGCATTTGGATTTGATACAAGAATAATTATTGATTGGTTTAGTTAATTTTAATGATTGGTTATAGACTTACGCATCTTTCTTTTTCCAAAAGGATACAATAATAAGGTAAAAAAGTTGTTTTAGTTATATATAAAGGTAACGTAATTCCTCGATTATAAGGTAAACGTAAATCCCCGATTCATAAATTCATTCAATCATAGAGGTATGAAAAAGGTATTCTTCGCACTTATAGGGGCGGCTATGCTGGCTGCTCCATCGATCATGGCGGAGCCTGCGGCGGCTCCCGATCTCCGCGACCTTCTCGGCGGCCTCGGCGGTGGCACTGCTGCGGATTCCACCGCAACCGGCGGTTCGGGCCTCGGCGGCGTGCTCGGTCAGGTACTTAACGGCGGCTCTTCATCCGGCTCCTCGAACTCCGGGAGTGGTCTCGGCGACCTGCTCGGCGGTGTAATCGGCGGACTGATGGGTGGTCAGGAGCTTACGGCTGAGAACCTTGCGGGCGTATACAAATACAGCGAACCCGCCATCTCGTTTGTCAGCGAGGACCTGCTCCAGAAGGCCGGCGGCATTGCTGCCGCAGCGGCTCTGAAGTCGAAACTCCAGCCCTACTATCAGCGCGCCGGAATGGAAAAACTGCAGGTTACCCTCAGCGCCGACCAGTCCTTCCAGTTTGAACTTGGCCGCATGAAAATTTCCGGCACCTACGAAAAGGATTCCACCAAAACCGACGACGCCAACGCCTTCGTGTTCCATTTCCAGGCACTCAAATCCTTCAATGTCGGCAAGATAGACGCTGACCTGCAGCTCATCAACGGGCAGCTGATCATGACTTTCGACGCCTCGAAGCTGATCACACTGGTCAACGCCATCGCCAAGATTTCCGGCAAAAGCTCCCTGCAGGCAGCCGCCAAACTTCTCGGGAGCTTCGACGGCCTGCGCTGCGGTTTCTCCCTGAAGAAGATCGGCGACGCCCCGGCATCCGACTCCTCCGCAGCTCCGGCAGATTCGTCCGCAACTGACTCCGCAACGCCGGGTTTAGGACTGTCCGGGCTATTCAATGCCATTTCAAACCGCCGCAAATAGTGCGGCGGACTGCCACGTCGGGGAGGGGGGGAGTAATGTCCCACACTGTTTCAGATCATAATCCAAATATTTATACATTTTTTTCAATGAGAAAAACATTATTTGCTCTGACAGCCGCGATGGCAGTGAGCGCAGGCGGATGGTCGCTTTCGGCGGCCGGTCCGATTCCGCAGCTCAACGGCATCATGGTGTCATACGACGAGGAAGCTGAACTCTTCCCCGGTCTGTGGGCTTTGCCTACTGAGGCATCGGGCAGCTGGAACATGAAGTTCTACATGAATCCGTCCGACTGCTCCTTCTACAGTGGTGTGCCCTACGAACAGGTGTACTACTCGACCCGTTTCACCTCGTCCCAAGGTACACCGTTGTCCTATGTTGTCGCTTACTCGTTCGACTGCGATCCCGAGGCCGGATGGGGCGACTGGACAAACACCCACGATGCCACCTATCTCCCGTACGACCAGGCTTATAACCCCTACGACCACCGCATCTACGGCATCTTCGCCAACCAACAGATGACCGGAATGGTCTTTGCTACTGCTACTTACGAACACAACAACAATAGCCGAATCCACCCCATCAAGGAGCTGGAGGGTAACTGGATTGCTCTGGCCGCTGCTCCCGACGGACAGATGTATGCCATCAAGGCCGAGGTCGAAGGTTCGGGCTATGAGGCCACGGTGACCGGGTCGGCTCTCTACAAAATCGACCGTCTGACCGGCGACGTCACCTTCATTGGCGAGACCGGCGAGCAGCCCGTGCTGATCGGTTCCGCCACCATCGACCCCCGCAGCGGCCGTATGTTCTGGACCGTAGCCAAGTCGGCCAACGAATCGTATCTCACCGAGGTTGACCTGACCACCGGCGCTGCTACCAAGCTCTATGACTTCGACCTGAGCCGCCACGTGGTCGGCATTTTTGCCGAAGTGCCTGAGGCCGAGGCCGGTGCTCCCGCTGCCGTGACTGACGCTGCCGCCGCCTTCGAGGGCGCTTCGCTCGAGGGCAGTGTCAGCTTCACCGCCCCCGCCACCTGCTTCGACGGCTCCGCTGCCGACGGCTCGCAGACCTACCGCATCTTCGACGACGGCGTGCTTCTGGCCGAGGGTTCGGCCAACGCCGGGGCTGTCGTATCGGTGCCTGTGACCCTGAGCGCCACCGGTGACCGCGACCTCATCCTCTACACACTCAACGCCGCAGGTGCTTCCCCCAAGACCCATGTCGGGATGTTCGCCGGCTACGGTACCCCCGCAGCTCCCCAGAATGTCAAGGCCGAGGCTGACGACGCCGGCATCGTAACCATCATCTGGGACGCCGTAACCACTGCGGCCGACGGCGGTTACATCAACCCCGCCGACGTGCGCTACACCGTCACCGAGACCCTCTCGGGCACCGTTGTCGCCACTGCCGTCGAAGGCACCTCCGCCACTTTCACCCCCACAGCCACCGGGATGACCACTTATACCTTCTCGGTTACCGCCGACAACCACGGCATGATTTCCGAGGCCGGTGTGTCGAACAGTCTGACCCTCGGTTCGCTTGAGCCCCCCTTCTTCCAGGGCTTCGACAGCGAGGAGGGGCTGACCAGCTTCACCACAGTTGACGGCAACGGCGACGGCAAGAAATGGACGTTCTACACCGACCGCGTGCGCATGGGCTATAACTCCAGACTGGCCATGGATGACTGGCTGATTACTCCGCCGCTCCACCTCGAGGCCGGCAAGAGCTATTATGCATCCTTCAAGGCCCGCAACGAGAACGATCGTAACCACGAGCGCGTGGCAGCAGCCTGGGGCAGCCAGCCGACCGCCGAGGCCATGACCAACGTGCTCGTGGAGCCCACCGATCTGTCCAGCAAAGAATACATTGAGCTCGGCGGCTACATCACCCCGACCGAAACCGGCACATACTACTTCGGTATCCACGGCGTTTCCGACGCAGATACCTACTATCTCAACGTCGATGACATCAGCGTTGCCGCAGGTGTCAGCATCGACGCTCCCGCGGCTTCGACCGACATGGCTATCACCCCTGACGCCGACGGTGAATACAAGGCTACCGTCAGCCTGAAGGCTCCGGCCCTGACTCTCGGCGGCGGTGCGCTCGCTGCTATCACCCGCATTGATGTATCCCGCGGCGAAACCCTCGTACACACTTTCGATGCTCCCGCTCCGGGTGCCTCCCTCAGCTTCACCGACGAGCTCACCGAAGGGGGTACATTTACCTACACCGCCGTGGCCTACAATGATAACGGCGCAGGTGCCCCCGTCAAAGCGTCGGCTTATATCGGTATGCCTATGGCCTCAGCCCCTGCCGCTGTTTCCATCGTCGAAACCGAGGCGGGTATGGTGACCCTGAGCTGGGATAAGGTAGCAACGTCGGCCGACGGCGCTGCCATCAATCCCGACAAGGTGAAGTATAATGTATACAAAATCATTCCCAAAACCACTTCCTGGGGGAGCGATGAGGAGGAACTGATTGACGCCGGCATCACCGCGAACTCCTACAGCTTCCGCGCTGTGGAAGAGGGTAGCCAGGCTTCAGTCGGCTACGCAGTTTCCGCCGTCACCGACTTCGGCGAAACCGCCCACACCGCGAGTGAACGTATCATCGTCGGCGACCCCTATACCGACTTCGCCGAATCCTGGGCCAACGGCAAGGCTTCCACAGTCATTATCACGGAACGAATCAATTACGGTAACTGGTCCATAGAGTCCAGCGAATGGAGCACTCCGACGCCGCAGGACGCCGACGGAGGCTACATGGTAATGCGCGGCTATGGCGCCGGCTACTCCGGCGCCCTGACCACCGGCAAGATCAACCTCGAGGGTAACGACTTCCCGCAGTTTGTATTCTACAGCTATACTCCCGAGGGTGACGTCGATGACCTCAACTCCATCGCTATTTCCGTACGCTCCTTTGGCGAAACCGAGTGGACCGAGGTCTTCAACAAGACCGTTGTAGAGATGGGTGCCACAACCGGCTGGCACGAAGTCCGCGTACCTCTGACCGGCTTCGCCGGCAAGATCGTGCAGATCCGAATGCTCGCCACTGTCTTCGACCGCACTTACTCTGATATCTGCATCGACAACCTCAGCATCGGAACGATGCCCGGCATTGACTTCGAAATCACCGGCGTTTCCGCTCCCGAATATGCCAAGGCCGGCGAACCGTTCAGCGTCGTTGTCAGCTACATGAACCTCGGCGCAGGCAATTCCGAGGGTCACCTCATAAGCCTGCTTGATGGCGACGGCCTGATCCTGACCACCGTGGAGGGTGAACCCGCCGCCAGCATGACGCCCGTAACCGCCCGCATTTCCTACGTGATGCCCGCCACCGCCACCGAGGCCGCGCGCTATCGTGTATATATGTACCAGATAAATGACGTTGACACGGAAAATAACCTCAGCGATGAATTCTCCATTGCTCCTACGGCTTCCATCCTCCCCGCTCCCTCGACCCTGAAGGCTATCAAGGGCACAGGCGCCGTTGAACTCTCCTGGCAGGCTCCCGCCATGGACGAGGCTCCCGCCGAAGCCAAGACCGAGGACTTCGAGGGTCACACCGCATGGTCCAATAAGTCTGACTCCTGGTTCTTCCTCGATATCGACAAGCGACCCGTCGGCGGCTTCAGCATCGACATTCCCGGCTTCACTCCGGGTGAGACCTCGTCGTTCTTCGTGTTCGAGACCTCCGGTGACTTCACCGGCGTCACCTCCTTCGCAGCCCATTCCGGCATGAAATACATCGCCGCACCCTACGCAATCGGCGGACCTGTCGATGACTGGGCCGTTTCGCCCGAGCTCAGCGGCGAGGAACAGAACATCTCGTTCTACGCCCGCAGCTACAGCCCCTCTTATCCCGAACGCATCGAGGTGCTCTACTCCACCGGTTCGCTGAACCCCGCAGACTTCCAGTCCACCGGCACCATCTTTGATGCCGTACCCAACGAATGGACACTCTGCCAGGCCACCCTCCCCGCCGGTGCCCTGCACTTCGCGCTCCGTTCCTGCGCCTCCGATCCCTTCTTCATCCAGATCGACGACGTGACCTTCGCTCCGGCTTCGACCCACGGTCTGACTGTAGACAGCTATAACGTTTACCGCGACGGCGTTCAGGTGAACGAGGCTCCCGTGACCGCCACCACCTTCACCGACGCTGTCGACACCCCCGACGCCCACACCTGGACTGTTTCGGCAGTTTATACCCGCGGTGAATCCGGAATGTCGAATGTAGCATCCGCCGAATCCGGAATCGATGGCGTGACTACCTCCGGCATCCGCATCGCAGGCGCCGAGGGTCAGGTGATTGTAACCGGTGCCCAGGGCCTCCGCCTGACAGTCGCTGCCACCGACGGCAAGCTCCTCTACGACGCTGCCGCCGCTGACCGCACCGTCATCGACCTCCCCTCCGGCATCTACATCGTTACCGCCGGCACCACCACCGCCAAGGTAGCTGTGAAGTAAATATCATTGCAAATGATTTACCCCTGAAATCAGGGAATCTAATCCCTGATTTTCAGGATCCCCTAATAAAAATCGGACGGCGCTGTCTGGCGTCGCCCGATTTTTTTTGTCTATATTTTTGTCTATATTTTTGTCTATAATTCTGTCTATAATTTTGCCTATATATTTGTCTATATTTTTGTCTATAAGGTTGCTCGGGTGAATTGGTTCGGAGTGGGTTAGAGCTGGCGGAAATTCAGGATGGAGGGGGCTGCGGAACTTCCGTCGTAGATTACGGTGGTGGCGGTGACGTCGGGGAGGACGGTCCGGAGGTACTCCATGTTTTTCTCGAAAGCGGGCTGGAAGGTTTGGGCGGACTTGATTTCGTAGGCATGGATGCCGGCAGGGAGTTGCCGGAGGATGTCCACTTCGCGGCCTGAGGTTTCGCGGTAGTAGTATAAGTTGTTGTCTTTCACTTCGTTGATGCGATTCTTGTACATTTGTGCCACTACGAGGTTCTCAAACAGCTGACCGCGCAGGGGATGTGTGGCAATCTGGCCCGGTTCTTCAATCCCTAACAGATAGCAGTCCAGACCGGTGTCGGTGAAATAATATTTCGGCATCTTGGTGAGCCGTTTGGAGATGTTGCGGAAGTAGGGGCGCAACGGGAAGATGATGTATGATGCCTCGAGCATGGAAACCCAATGGCTGATGGTGTTGGCGCTGACACCCACCTCAATGGCCAGCGAGGATGCATTGAACTCCGAGCCGGTGCGTCCGGCCATAAGACGCATGAAGGTGTCGAACTTCGCAAGATTGCCTACTTTCAGGTAATCCCTGACGTCGCGCTCCACATAGAGGTTGTAATAACGGCGGTAGTATCTGTAAGGCTCCATCCCCTGAGCGATCACTGCCGGATAAAATCCTCTGAAAATCAGCTCATCGGCTGGCGCTTCCATCTTTTTGTCTCCGATTTCCGAAAAGGTCAGAGGGGGGAGTGTGAACAGGGCGACACGGCCGACCATCGACTGGCTGACGGATTTCATCAGCGCGAAATTGCAGCTGCCGGTGAGGATAAAGCGTTTTGTCCGGTCTTCGTCGACCACAGCCTGAATCTGAGAGAACAATTCGGGACAATTCTGAACCTCATCAATGATGGATTTCGGCCCCAGCGAGGCGATGAAACCGACGGGGTCGCGCATGGCAATAGCCCGCGAATCGATATTTTCGAGATTCACGAAGTTGTAGTCGGGAAATAGGTGGTGGCAAAGCGTGGATTTTCCGACCTGACGCGCCCCTGTGACCAGTGTCACCGGGTAAAAATCCTGCTCCGCCAGTATCTCTTTAGAGATGCTCCGCTCGATATATCCGTCCATTAAATCCGATTTTAATGTTAACAAGGGTTAAAAAGCAATGCAAATCTGAAGTGACACTTCAGATTTGCAAAGATAATCATTAAATTTCGGGAATCCAAATAAAATTTTGTGGTCATTTGGAGGTGTCGTGGCCTCGGTTTTTGCACTCCGTTTTGAAAGCTACAGGGAATGCGGAGGTACGCCCGGATTTTGCTGTTTATTTGTTTAATGGATTCAGTATTTGACGGAGAGGGGTGCGGACAATTCGGTGGCGAAGGTGGTGAGGAGGGCGGACCATGCGGCGAGGTCCGGAGTGGGGGAGTCGGGAGCGAGGGTAAGGGGGGGGCGGTCCCAGGCGAAGCCCCAGTAGTAGGTATAGGGGGTGGAGGTGGGAGCGGTCAGACCGAGGATGTGGGGCTGACGGCCGGGGGTGGCGGCGTAGTCGACGATGGAGTCGAAGGGGGTTGGGGAGACGATGCCGAGGAGAACCTTGCCGTTGTCGGGACCCTGCGTCGGGTCGGCGTAGGCGATTGTCTGTGAAGTGGTTATCGGCTTGGAATCGTCGCGCAGGGGGAATCCGGCGGCGAGAACCACGGGGACTGAGAGATTGTCGTAGCTGACGGTGGTGCGGTTGAGGTGGCTGCCGGCGTCGAGCGAAATCAGGCGGTGCTCGATGACGTAAGGATCGTTGCCGACGGGGCGGTGACCGAAGTCCATGCTGACGGTGAAGCGGAGCGGACCGTTGTCAAGCACGCGGGCTTTTTTGTAGCACCAGGAGTAGCTCAGTGAATCAGCGACAAAGGGGACGGCAACCCCGGCGCCGAGGGTCGGACCGACGGCATAGCAGTCCATACCGAGGCCGTGGTCTTTATGGTAGGAGAAGGATGCGATGAAATCCTCGGCATCCTTGTCGGAAATCTTGCGGAGGGAATCGACCTTGACCCATGTGGCGGGGTCGGTTTCGGGCTGATACAGCTTTTCAAGTATCTGGTCTTCGGTGGGATGCTTGAGGAAAACGTCGTAGCCGAAGGCTGTCTCACCTTTGAGCTGGGTTGCGGGGCCGTAGATGCGGAAGCCGACCAGCTCGTTTTCCCAGGCGATGTCGTCGGCGCGTTCGGGGTAGATTCGGCCGGAAACGAGAGACTTGTAGCTGCGGGGTGTCTCGCAGGAGTGGAGGGTATATTTCGCGGTCTCGCCGGCCGGGACGTCGGCCTGGAAAATCAGCAGGCTGTCGGAGGTGATCTGCGAGGGAATCTCCTCCCCCCCGGGGGTGGTGACGTAGCAGTACCGGCTCCCGAGGCGCTGGAGCATCTCGGCGGCAGGGATTTCCACCATTTCGCCGCTGCGGGCGATGTCGGAGTTATTTACTACCTCCACATCAACGGTTTTTCCGGAATTGCAGGCAGTCAGCCCGAGGAGCAGGCTTGTTGCCATCAGCAAATATTTATTCATGGCAAGAATATAGCATAAGGGAGTTATAGTGCACATGCACAATTTCACCGTAAAGTTCGGAAAAATTCTCGACATATTCAAACATTTGCCGGGAATCGTTTAAACAGTCTCGGAAAATAACTGCCGAGGCAATGTCCGGATTTTTTACAGTTCGGCGAGGTTGTCGAGGGGTGCCTGATGTTCCTGAACACGTTTCAGGCGCAGGAGAGCCTCGAGGTAATAGTAATCAGCGTAGATGATCGAGGCGTCGATTTCGGAGCCGGCGGGCTTGTGGCCGGTGGAGTGGTCGAGGAACGACGGCCGGTCGCCGCGCGACTGATATTTGTCGGAGCTGAGCGAGGCGAGCATCTTTTCGGCGGCCTTCAGGTAGCGTTCCTGATTCTCCTTGTCGCAGTAGCTCTGGAGCTCGAGGAGGGCCGAAGCAACCACGCCGGCGGCCGAGGCGTCGCGGGGAGCGTCGGGAATCGCGGGGTCATCGAAGTCCCAGTAAGGAACGTAGTCTTCGGGCAGACGGCTGAGGTAGGCGTCGGTGACCTTGCAGGCGAAATCCAGGAAACGGGGGTCGCGGGTCTCGCGGTAAACCATTGTGTATCCGTAGATTGCCCAGGACTGGCCGCGGGCCCAGGTGGAGCTGTCGCTGTAGCCCTGATGGGTGATTCCCTTGATGAATTCACCGGTTTCGGGGTTGTAGACGGCAACGTGGTAGCAGGTATAGTCGGGGCGGAAATGATACTTCATGGTTGTTTCGGCGTGCTTCACGGCGATGTCGTAAAGCTCCTTGCCGCCGCCGTTCTTTGAAGCCCAGAAGAGCATCTCCAGATTGATCATGTTGTCCATGATGGTGTTGTGTCCGCCGAGCATCTCCACGTTGCGGGGCCAGGAGAGGATGGTGCCGACGGCGGGATTGAAGAGAGTGGCGAGGGTGTCGGCGGTGTCGAGGATAACCTGACGGTATTTCGGATTGTGGGTCAGACGGTAACCGTTGCCGTAGCTGCAGAACATCAGGAATCCGAGGTCATGGTCGAAAGCGGGGCGGTGTGAGAGGAACTCCAGCGATTCGGTATACTTTTCGGCGTATTTGCGGATGTTCGCGTCGCCGGAACCTTCGTAGGCATACCACAGTATTCCGGGCCAGAAGCCGTTGCACCATTCGTCTGGGCTGTTCTTGCGGAGGGTCCAGACGGAATCGGTTGCGGCGATGTTGCGGGGCATCATCGAGAAGTCCGCGGAGTCGCCGCGGAGCTGCTGCAGAGTGCGGAGGGTCTGTGATTCACAGTAATTTATCTCCTTGTCGGCATCGACCTGAGCGGAGTTGATGCCGGCACATGAAGCAAGTAATATCGAAGCTGCGAAAATCGGGAAAAGTCGCATTGGTATTATGAGTTGAGGTGTTTATGGGTATTATGAGTTGAGGAGTTTATGAGTTGAGGAGTTGAGAGGTTTATGAGTTGAGGAGTTGAGAGGTCGGTTTATTTGATTTCGAGGTCGGCGGAGATTACATCGAGCCAGCCGCGGTCGGGGACTCCGGCGGGGGTGATGCTGTAGAATCCGGTCTTGGCGCCGATCCATTTGCCTACACGGGCGGTGAAGGTCCCGGCGTCGGTGAAGCGCTTGCCGTCGGTGCTGTAGGAGAATGTGCAGAGGCCATCCTTGGCGACCTTCACGCGCATCCAGAGGTCACATTCGAGGTTCGGCTTGAGGCCTGCGGCGTATACGCGGGTGGGTTTCAGGCGGGCGATATCCTTAACCTGCTCGCTGCCGCCGAGGTCGGCATCGCGGTCGGTGACGAACTGCAGGATGAACTCATCGCCACTTTTCAGCAGGCCGAGGCGGGCGTAGTCGCGGCCCATCACCACGATTCCGGAGGATACACCCTCGGAGGCGGATTTGGCGGAAACACGCACCTTGGCGGTGACGGTGAACTGTTCGGCGGGGAATTTCTGTAGCCAGAGGTTGGGGACTTCCCAGAGGTTGATCTGCTCTTTGTCGAGCTTATGGCCGTAAACGCGCATCAGTCCTTCGGGGAGAGGGAAGCCGAATTCCGGGCGGTAGTTGGCGTGCCATTGGTAGAGGAGTGTGGGGTCAGCGGAGTGCCGGAGGGGGAGAGCTGAGGCAAGTGCGGCGCCGTTACCGTCAGCAGCGGCTTTCGGGGCGGTTGCGGGCTTCTTCCATTTGCTGACGGGGTCGCCGCAGCCGTCGCCATCCCTGTCGTCGCCGATCACGGGCCAGTCGTTGACCCACTGCATCGGGTTGAGATGGATGATTCGGCCATAAAGACCTTTGTCCTGGAAATGGAGGAACCATTCGTTGCCGGCGGGGTCGGTTACCCAGGCGCCCTGATGCGGGCCGTTGATGTCGCTGTTCCCCTGAGCCATAACGATTTTGGCTTCGTAGGGTCCTTCGACATTCTTGCTGCGCATCACCAGCTGCCAGCCGGTTTCTACACCTCCGGCGGGGGCGAAGAGGTAGTAGTAATCGCCGTGGCGGTAGAATTTCGGACCTTCGACGGTGTGGTTCACGCCGTCGTTACCGTCGTAGATAATCCGGGGCGAGGATGTTACCTTGCTGCCGTCGGGCGCCATCTCCCAAAGGGTGATGACGCTGTTGAAGCCGCAGCGCGAGGCTGCCCAGCCATTGGCGAGGTAAGCCTTGCCGTCTTTGTCCCAGAGGGGTGAGGGGTCAATCATACCCTTTCCGGGGATTACGAGCACCGGCTCGCACCAGCGCCCTTCGGGGTCCTCGGCATTAATCATGAATATGCCGAAATCGGGGTCGCCCCAGTAGATATAATATTTCCCCGCATGGTAGCGGATGCAGGGTGCCCAGACCCCCTTGCCGTGCTGCGGAGCAGCGGCGTAGAAGTCGGCTGGCGGAACCTCGGGGAGAGCGTAATTCACAATAGCCCAATTCACTAAGTCCTCGGATTTCAGAATCGGCAGACCCGGCACCGACTGGAAGCTCGAGGCGGTCATGTAGAAGCTCTTCCCGTCGGGAGATGCTACCACGTCGGGATCGGAATAGTCGGCGTGAATAACCGGATTGACGTACTCCGCGCCCTTCAGATTGGCGGGGTCGGAGACCATCTGGGGAGTGACGGCGGAGGCTGTCAGTGAGGCGATTACGCATATAAATGTCAGGCCTGTTCTGCTCATGGCTGTGATGATTGGCTTGCGAATTTTTCTGTTTCTTTTATCAGTAATACGGATAAGCGGCGGATATTACCTAATGAAATAGCGTCCTGAAATCGGAATCTGTAATGAAATTCCCGGATTATTTCTGCGGAACTGACAGATTGCCGCGCTGTACGGAGCGTGGAACTTATTTCTGCGGAACCAGACGGATGGCTACGCCGCCGCGGGGTTTGAGGTCGAATTTCAGCTTGTCTTTCGAGGTGACCTTGCGGGTTGAGATTCCGACCTTGGTGGCGGTGTCGGCCTTATCGTCGTCGGTGTAGATTTCGGCGATGTATTTCTGGCCGGGGTCGAGGAACGACAGGTCGATCTCCTCGCGGCCGCCGTCGTTGTTGGTCATGGCTGCCACCCACCAGATGTCGGCCTTGCGGCGGGCGAGGACGATGTCACGGCCGGGGAAACCGCCGAGCACCCGGGTGTCGTCGAAGGTGGTTTCGAGGTCTTCGAACCACTTGATTTCCGGCTCACCGTGGTAGCGGTCGGGGGTGTCGTACCAGAAGATGGTCTGCATCGGGCTGTAGAACACCAGCGAGGCGGCAAGCTGATGGGCGTGGGTGTTGGTGACGCGCTTGTCGAAGTAGCAGATGGTGTAGTCGGCGGCGCCGTTGATCATGCGGGTGAAGGGGAGGGTGACGTTATGGGTGGCGTCGGGGAACTCCTCGTTGCCGCAGATACCCTCCTGAGTCACGAGGTTGGGGTATGTACGGGAGAAGCCGGAGGGGCGGAATTCGTCGTGGATGTTCATCATCAGGCCGTTGGCGGCAGCCTCGCGGACGAGGTCGTGGAGCCATGTGGCCCAGCGGTGGGAGGCGTACTGCACGAAACCGCTCTTTACACCCTTGACGCCCCAGGAGGCGATGACGGGGAGCAGCGTCAGACGCTGGCGGGCGAGGGCGTGCTGGTTGATGTACAGCCAGATTCCTACCCCTTTCTCCTTGCCGTAGGCCACGACTTTGGCCATGTCGATCTGCGGGATTACCTTGGTGGCGTCGCCGTCGTGCGAGGTGCAGGGCTCATACCATTTCCAGTCGTAGAGCATGTAGGGGATATTGTGGGCGGCGCAGAAGTCGATGACCTTCATAGCGGCCTCGGTGGTGAGTTTTGTGCAGCGCATGATCTTGCCGGGCTTCACCCAGGAGAAATCCTCCTCGGCTGCGGGGTTGAGGTTCAGGACGATGTCGTTATTCTGGAGCACTTCGCCCGGAGTGTCGGCGGTCATGATGATTTTCCAGGGGGTGGCGGCGTAGGTGACGACGTCGACGGGGGAGTACATCACGGAGGAGAGGGTGTTGTGGTGCCCTTCGCGGGGGATGAACTTGGTCAGGGCCCAGTCGTCGACATCGGCGTCGGTCAGCGCCAGCCAGCGGTTGCCGGGGAGCTCGAGGGTCAGGGCGCGCTCTACGGGATGCTTGATGGAGTCGATGGGGGTGTGGTCGAATTTGGCCTGTGCCCACTCTTCGCTCCATGCCAGGGTCCCTTCGGGGAGGGTGTAGTCGGTGAGGTCGGCGACAACTTTATGGAAGATGGCGTCGGGATGCTCGGGGAAGAAGTAGCGGAAGGCGACACCCTCGTCGTAGGCGCGGACTTCGACGTTCAGGCGGTATTTGCTCTTGTCGTGACGCGAGAGATACATGGTGGCGGAGTTGTAGTGGTCGCGGACCGTGGAACGTTCGCCGTAGAGGGGGTGCCAGATGGTGTCGACCGGGGCGTGAACGGCCACGGAATCTACGGTCAGCAGGTCCATCCAGCAGTCGGGCTGGGCGAGATCGCGTTTGCCGAGAGCCATCTCCCAGACGCGGTTGTCGAGGTCGACACCGGCGCGTGAGGGGAGGATTACGGGCTGGCCGTCCATAGAGACTGAGTAGGTGAGCTCCTTGCCGTTCTTGCTGAAGGTTACGGAGTTACGGCCATCCGGAGAGGTCAGGTTCAGATCCTGGGCCGAGATTGAGAAGGCCGCGAGGGCTAAGATGAGGAGTGGGGCTTTCATTATGTGAGGTGTTATTTTGCGGGGTGAAGGGTGAGCTCCTGGGCGGCGGATTTGTAGAGGGAGTCGCCGGGGGCTTCAAGACAGAGGGTGATGCCGGTCCAGAGGCGCTTGGGGTCGGGACCGAAGTAGTCGGGGTCGAGGCGGAAGCTGTATTCGCCGGTCTGGATTGCCGGACCGGAAATCAGCACCACACGTGGACGGACTGCGGCGTGGTCGCCGGTTGCGGCCATGCGGGTGGAATCGGTGAAGAAGGGCTCGATGGTGAACTCCTCGCCGGGGAATCTGCCGGTGATTTTTACATGGCTTTCGGGGTTGTAGACCAGCGGTTTGCCGTTGAGTTTTGCGGAAAGATACTGCATTTTCTTGCCGCGGGTCTCGGCGTAGCGGGCTTTGGTGAGGGCTACCATCTCACTGTCGGGATACCAGAACATATCGTGGGGATCCTGACTCTCGAAGCCGTCGGCGCTCCAGCGGGAATAGTATTCGCCTCCGGCCGGACGGGGATTCTCGAGCGCTTTGGCGATGAATTTCGCGATATATTCCTGTGTCGGCTCGCATAGGTCGAAATGCCCCTTGCCGGCGTCGCAAAGGAAAGAGATGCGGCTGTCGGGGTACATCATGCGGAAAGCGAGGGCCGGCCTTACGCGGGCTTCCCACCATTCATATTCCCCCTCGATCATCAGTCCGGGGATGCTGTCGATGTTGCGGGTGCGGCCCCATTCTACGTTGGCGCGACCGTAACCGCAGAGGTTCGTGCGGGGAGCGTCGCCGTGATATGAGATGATGCAGAGGGTCTTGTCGGGGTTCCAGGCGGCGAAATTCCAGGGGAACGTGGCCTGGGCGGAGTGGCCGAAGGGGATAATCCGGGCGGTGGCGATTTCGGGGTGACCGGAGACCGCTGCGAGGGTGTCGATGATAGCTTCGAAGCGCTGCTGACAGCCGTCGGAGGTGTCCCAGTTCTGCGAACCGCGCTGCACGAAGACCATGGCGACGCCGAGGGAGTCCATCTTCGCCTTGAACAGCGGAGAGCGGAACAGCACCTCCTCAGTCATATTCTGGTGGGTGTAAAGGATAGCGCGAACATCCTTAACCTCCGAAATATCCTTCACATCCTTTACATCCGACACCTTCTTCGGCATACGCAGGCAAACGCGCTCGCCCGGCTCGCCGAGTATGTAGTCGAAATCAGCGCGCTGCGGCGGATAATCTGTCTTTTCGGCGCCGGTACAAAAAATGGAGCAAACAAGAAATGCGAAAAAAGTTATGACTGATATTTTTTTCATTGGATTTTACTTTTTCAGGTTCCAGTAGACGTTGTAACGTATGTGGTTGGCATCGTAGAGGGTAATAAGACGATAACCCTCAGATGCGGTGATGGTCAGGGAGTTGTGAGCAAATGATTCATAAGGCGGAAAAGGGCGTTACGATTGGTTACATTCTAATACGATGTAATCGGCTCATTTACTTAATGCGGAAATGAAGAAAGATAATGAAATGGCGTTTTTTACAATTCGGTTTTTGTTATTTCGGAATTTCTTATTAACTTTGTGAGTAACTAAGGCCGGCGGTCTATGCCGCAGATGGCCGTTTGATACCATGAGATGACCGTAAGGATGTTGTTAATCAGATATTTATTTTTGTGGGTGCTAACGTTTGTTGTTCTTGGCTTTGCTGAGGACTGCCATGCTGTGCGTCCGACAAAGAACCTGACAACGACCGACGGTCTGAGCGACATTCTGGTAAATTCGATTTACAAGGACGACCGCGGCTATGTTTGGATAGGAACTGAGTCGGCCGTGGACCGCTACGACGGTAACGCGCTGGTATCCTTCCCGTTGCCGAAAGATTCCCGGGGCCGCGGCCGCGTGAATACTGTGTTGCGGGTGAAAACCGGCGACGTTTATGTCGGGTCGAACGCGGGCTTGTGCGTGATTTACAATGGTACGGAGACTCCGCAGCCCATACTGGCGGACAAAATCAACTCGCAGGTGACGGCACTCGCCACCGACGGTCGCCAAAACCTCTATATCGCTACCGACCAGGGCGTTTTCTGCTATAATTTTCAGCGGAAAAACGTGCAGAAACTCAACCCGAACCGCGACCTGCGCAAGCCCGACAATCACTTCGTGGACCTCCTGGTCCTGGATGACCGCGTACTTTGGGCCGCTACCGCCCACACCTTATTTAAATATATCATCGATAGCGACCACACACTTTCATACCCGATTCCTGAGGGGGAGTGCACAAATATCGTGCAGATGGGCGACAGTCTGTGGCTCGGGCTGCGCGGAGTAGGGGTCATGACTTTCGACATCGCGACCTCGGAGTTCGGGGCGCCGGTAGCCGTCGGGAACAACCTGATTACCGGTCTCGCCGTCGACAGAGATTTCAAACTCTACATCTCGACCGACGGCGAGGGCATTTTCCGCTTTTCGCCGGCCGACAGCCGTTTTGATGCGCACTTCTCCACTACCGATGGCCGTAATCCGCTGAAATCCAATTCGGTATACTCCCTGATGACCGATGATTTGGGGCTGTTATGGGTCGGCTACTACCAGATGGGAGTGGAATATACACCGAATTACCGCAGCTATTTCAGCACATACACTCTGGAAAAGGGGGGCTCGCAGGGGAAATCCGGTTCGCAGGGTGGCGGGGAATCGGTGAATAATGTGATCTTTGACTCCAAACCCTATGCCGTCCGCTCTGTGGCGATCGACGGGCATAAGAAGATAATCGGTACGCGCGACGGCCTTTTTGTCGTCGATGAACTGACCGGGATCGTCCGCCGCTACAGCAAGCCGGAGCTCCGGTCAAACATGATTTTCTGTATATATCCCATTGGAAATCACCGTTTTCTGATAGGAACGTACAATGGCGGCATGTACACTCTCGACACCTCGACCGGCATGCTCTCCGACTTCGATAGCGCCGGAACCATCGGCAGCGCAACCACTGTTTTCTCTATGGTAAACGACGACCGGGGCAACCTCTGGGCGGCGACCTCCGCGGGGCTGATCCGTTTCCGCAACGGTCTCCCGCCGCAGGTGTTCACTTCGCGTAACTCCCCGCTTCCCGATGGAAATGTCTACGAAATCTTCTTTGACAGCGCAGGGCGCGGATGGATCTGCACCGAAAACGGCATGGCAATCTGGGACGGCGAAAATCTGACCACCAACCGCTTTCCGGTTGACTTCATCCACAAGCAGAAAATCCGCGACATTTTCGAGGACTCCTCCCATAACCTCTACTTCGCTCCTGACCGCGGCAGCCTCTTCCGTTCCGACCTTTCGCTGACGAAATACGGACCTGTGACCTTTTCGGCCGACGAGAATGTCACCGTGATGTTTATTGTCGAGGACAAAGACGGGTGGTTGTGGTTCGGCACCGACAAGGGGCTGATCCGCTACGACAAGAAGGAGAACTTTCACCATTTCAACAATGCCGACGGTCTGCCGAACCAGGTGTTCACCCTCTGTTCGCCCGTCAGGGATTCCAACGGCGACCTTTGGATGGGCAATTCATCGGGGCTCATCAGGCTCGACTTTGAGAAATTCCGCCTTTCGGACGCCGATGATCATCATCCGCTGAAGGTTACGAATCTGATGTCGCGCGGCAAGAGTATCATCGCGCGTATGCGCAAGTCCCGCAAGATGCTCTCCATCAACCTCACCGGCGATGAAAACGATCTGGTGGTCTATGTGTCGGATTTCAGCTACAAGTCGCCGGCGCATTTCGTCACCGAATATCTCCTTGAGGGGGGCGCGGAGACCTGGCACCGCACCGACGGCTCTAAGCCGATTCACCTTTACGACCTCCCGTCGGGCGACTATCGGCTGCGGCTCCGCGTGCAGGACGACCCCCGAACCGAAACCATCCTGACCATCCACAAGACATCGAATACGAGCTGGGCGCTGATCTTTATCATTGTCCTCCTTTCCGCCGGCATCTGCTATACATTATATATATTATACAAACGCCACTATCAGCGCCGCGACGAATACGGCTATGACTACGCTTACGGCTCGGGAGCTTACGGCTCGGGAGCTGACGGCGCAGGGTCTGACGGTTCGGGCGCAGACGGCGGCGCAGCTGATAAGGAGCGCCATATCAGCTACAAGACAACACGCCTGAGCGATGAGGAGTGCAAACGCCTTATGAAGGCTCTGACCTCCGTGATGAACAACGACAAACCTTACACCAATCCTGACCTGAAGAACTCCGATCTCGCCACGATGATCGGTACCAAGAGTCATTCGCTCTCCTTCCTGTTCAATCAGTACCTTAAAAAGAGTTTCTACGACTATGTTAATGAATACCGAGTGAATGAATTCAAGCGCCTGGTTAAAGAATCCGACATCTCGAAGTACACGCTGACGGCGCTCTCCGAGAAGTGCGGTTTCTCGTCGCGGGCAAGTTTCTTCCGCCACTTCAAGGCTATCACCGGGGTGACTCCGGCGGAATTTATCAAGAATAAATAGTCTCAAATTCTTATGAGACCATGAATCTCATATTCTTAAGTATTTGAGCTGCAATCAGTAAGACTTTGATTTATCCAAAATTCTTAAAAGAGATACAATCGGGGTTTAAAAACTTTCAAACGGCTTTTTTGAGATGTAATTTTGCATCGTCGAAACAATCCGACGCAAAAACGACATTTTCAAAATCAAGCCATGAAAACAAAAGAAAACGGCAATTCATCCATCATTCTCGCAGGCGCCTTCGCCGCTGACTCCGACATCGAAGCCGGCAACAACGCCAACGAGGTCTGCGGCGCAAACGCTGAAACACATCGCGCGACAGACAATACAGCCGTAATCGTCAAATCCTACCGCGGTAATTACACCAAGGTTCTCAACTTCATTGCTTCGCGCATCAACTGCATGGAGGATGCCGAAAATCTCACCCAGGATGTATGGCTGAGACTGCTCACCTATAATAAACCAATCGAATCCGAAACAGTGCTGCCGCTTATATTTGTCATCGCCCGTAATCTGATCAATGATTACCTGCGCCGCGTCTGCCATGCCAACGACTACACCCGTGAATGGCTCGAAAACAACGGTGACCGCCACGAAATTTCGCCCGAAATGGTCCTCTCGGCCTGTGAAATCGCACGAAAAGAGCGCGAACGTGTTGAGTGCCTGCCTGCACAACGCCGTATTATATATGTAATGAATCGCTACGAAGAGAAAACGGCCGATGAAATCGCCTCAGCACTTTCACTTTCGAAGCGAACGGTCGAAAACCACCTCCGTCTGGGACGCCACGATGTCCGCGACTACATCGCTGCGATTGTCTGACTCCCCCCTCTCCGGGCGCCATCGTCTGATTTCCTTCTCTCAGCCGCCGCAAGGCTCCCGGGTCGGAAACCTGAACTCCGAAACTTCAATCTCTAAATAAACCAATAACACCTTAACATTTTATGAGCATTCGACTTAGCTACGCTATGCCATGGAAGCATATACTGCGAACAAGTGTGCTGGTTGCCCTTCTGGCTGCCGCCGCTCCCCAGTATGCCCACGCGCAAACAGCTTCAGCCGCAGCCGCGACCACAGGTCAGGTTACGGGTGTGGTGAATGACGAAAACGGTGAGCCCCTGATCGGCGCTTCCGTACTCGTGAAAGGCACCACCGTCGGCGCCTCTACCGACATCGACGGTAATTTCTCAATCAAGGCCGGCAAGGGCGCAACCCTTGTGGTCTCTTATGTGGGTTATGACAGTCAGGAGGTCGCCGTCACCGGTAGCCCCCTGACTATCACTATGCAACCCAACAACCAGATGCTCGACGAAGTGGTTGTCGTCGGCTATGGTACTCAGAAAAAAGCAACAATGACCGGTTCTGTCGCTGTGGTGGACTCCAAGGCGATGGAAAACAAAGGTTCCCTCTCCAGCCCCGTGCAGGCCATCCAGGGTCAGGTTCCCGGTGTTATCGTAACCCGCAACTCCTCGGCCCCCGGTGATGAAAGCTGGAACATGACCCTCCGTGGTACTGTTTCGGCCAACGCCGCCGCTCCGCTGGTTATCATCGACGGCGTCGAATACGAAAGTGTCAACGACCTGCGACTGATCAACCCCTCGGATATCGAGAGCATGAACTTCCTGAAGGACGCCTCCGCATCCATCTACGGTAGCAAGGCTGCCGGCGGTGTAATCCTGATCACCACCAAGTCGGCCCAGGCCGGCAAGGTTAAAGTGGACTACAGCGGTTCCTTCACCTACAAGCATATCGGTCTGTCGGCCGAAATGCTGAGCCTCGAACAGTGGGCCGACGGTATCCTCGAGGCTTCGGCCAACGACGGTGCCGGCGCCAACGACACATGGGTGCGCTACGCTCAGTTAGCCAAGAAGTACAAGAACCAGTGGATCAACGGCAACCCCCTGAACATGGCCAATGTCGATGAAATGGTATTCTTCGACACCGACTGGCAGGATGTGATGTGGGGTGACTCCTGGTCTACCCAGCACGAACTTTCGGTCAGCGGCGGTTCCGAAAAGAACACCTACCGCTTCTCGCTCGGCTACATGTATGACGACTCCAACCTCAAATGGGGCAACAACCACAACCAGCGTGTCAACCTCCGCCTGAACAACGGAATGCAGTTAGCCGAGAACTTCACCCTCCAGAGCGTCATCTCCTACAACCGTCAGGACCAGGTGGCTCCGACTCAGATCGGCGCAGCCCTCACCGTGAACTCCGCCCAGCCCGGCTTCCCCACCTCCACCGCTACCGGCAAGCCCTACGCCTGGGGCCGCGACTGGCGCACTCCCAACTGGCTCGTTGAGCTCGGCGGCGACAACAAGCTGAAAGTGAGCGCCGTCAACATCAGCGAGACTCTGCGCTACGAAATTATCTCCGGCCTGACCGCCAACGCCGTCCTCGGTTACAACCACTCCGAGGCAACCCGCGACACCAAGTCGATTCCCATCGACTTCTACACTTACAACGACACTCCCGAGTGCACCTTCCCCCTGCAGAAGGACACCTATTACAACAAGACCTGGTCGCAGACCGACTTCTACTCCATCCAGGGTTACGTCAACTACAACAAGACCTTCAACAACGACCACAACCTGACCCTCATGGCCGGTATGCAGTACAACCTCAAGCAGTACGAAGGTTCCGGTTCCCACTCCCTCGACATCCAGCCCTCGCTGAACGTGCCCAACGGCAACGGTGAGATCTCCCTGAAGGACGTCAGCAAATGGGAAGAGTCAATCCTCTCGTACTACGGCCGTGCCAACTACGACTACAAGAGCAAATACCTCTTCGAAGCCCAGGCCCGTTACGACGGCAGCTCGAAGTTCCGTCCCGAAAACCGCTGGGCTTTCTTCTGGGGCACCTCGCTCGGCTGGCGCATCACTCAGGAGAAATTCATGGAAGGTATCGCCGAATGGGTCAGCGACCTGAAGCTCCGCGCATCCTACGGTAACGTGGGTAACCAGAGCGGTATCGACCGCTACGACGGCACCCTGCTCTACAACGTTGCCTCCACCTCCGGCACACTCATCGGCGGCCAGCTCGTCGGCACCCTCAACACCAACGGCAAGCTCGTCTCCACCGACCGTACCTGGGAGCGTATCCACAACTACAATATCGCCCTTGACTTCGGCTTCTTCAACAACCGCCTGCGCGGTACTGCCGAAGCTTTCTGGAAGCGCACCAACAATATGCTGATCGGCGTCACCTATCCCGGTATCCTCGGCGACTCCGCCCCCACGGGCAACAAGGGTAAGTTCAAGGCCTGGGGTTATGAAGGTCAGGTTAACTGGAACGACCACATCGGCAACGTGAACTACCACATCGGCGGCACATTCACCTACACCGACAATAAGCTCCTCGACCGCGGCGGCAGCGGCGTGATCCAGGCCGGTCTCCGCTCGGACCGCGAAGGCTACCCCCTGCGTTCCGTATTCGGTCTGCGCTACTGCGGCAAGATCGAGAACGAGGAGATGCTCGCGAAATACAAGGACCGCTACCAGGAGACCTCGCAGATCGGCAACATCCGTATGCTCCGTGTCGGCGACAATATGTTCGAGGATGTCAACAAGGACGGTAAGCTCACCGCCGAGGACCTCGTTTACCTCGGTACCGACGATCCCAAGATTCAATTCTCCTTCAACTTCGGCGCTGAATGGAAAGGTTTCGACGTAAACTTCATTTTCCAGGGCGCAGGCAAGCGCACCGTCTATCGCCGTCAGGGCAACGGCGGTTCCGATCCCTGGCAGATTCCTATGCGTAACCGCTACCAGAACGGCTCGAACCACTGGGTCGGCAACGTATGGAGCCCCGAAACTCCCGACAACCGCTATTGCCCCCTCACCTTCGTGAGCGACATCAACAACTACAACTATCAGTGTTCCAGCTTCCTGGTCAACGACGGCAGCTATCTGCGTCTGAAGAACTTCACCATCGGCTACACGCTGCCCGCCTCAATCATCAACCGCCAGAAAGTTATCTCTAACCTCCGCGTCTACATCACCGGTACCGACCTCTGGGAGACAGCCCATATCCACGACGGATGGGATCCCGAAGCCGCTTCGACCGTAACAAACATGTCGCGTTACCCCTTCAACCGCACCTGGACTTTCGGTGCCAACATCACCTTCTAAACTTTAAGTCATGAAAAAGATATTCAAATATATGGCTATGGCGCTGATGGCACTGGCTTCCACCTCGTGTCTCAACCTCAGCCCGCAGGATCAGCTCTCCGAGGACGACCTCTGGGGGAAGCCCGGCGACTATGAGAGCTTCGCCAACGTCTTCTATGGCTGGCTGCCCGACTTCGGCACCATCTACGACAACCTCCACGCCGACAAGCGCTCCGACCTCGTGCGCGACAAGAGCGGCGTCAACACCTTCGCCAACGGTACTAACTCCGTGCCCCAGGGCGACGGCGACTACACCGGCGCTTACAAGAACATCCGCCGCTGCAACCTTCTGATCCAGAACGCCGCAAACTATGCCAACCAGGCCGAAATCGCCCAGTATGTAGGCGAGGCTTACTTCTTCCGCGCCTGGAACTACTTCGCTCTGATGCAGAAGTTCGGCGACGTCATCATCGTTGACCGTACCATCGACGTGGACGACGCCCTGATGAAGGCTTCCCGCAACGACCGCTCGGAAGTCGCTGATTTCATCATCAATGACCTCAAGACCGCAACCGGTCTGCTCAAACCCACCAAGGAGGTGCCCGAAGGCCGTGTTGGCGTTGAAGGCGCATGGGCATTCATGGCCCGCGTTGCACTCTTCGAAGGCACATGGCAGAAATTCCGCGGCAACACCGAGCGCGGCAAGGAACTCTGCAACATCGCCGCCGACGCTGCCGAGCAGGTCATGAACTCCGGCAACTTCGAGCTCTTCCAGCCCGCAACTCTGGGCGAACAGGCTTACCGCTATATGTTCATCCTCGAGGATGTCACCTGCAACCCCGCCGGCCTGACCAAGAGCGCCAACCACGAGTACATCATCAAGCGCTGCTACGACCCCACCCTGAAGGTCATCGGCAAAAACGTGAATGTCGAAGTGCTCGCCAACGCCCAGATCATCAACGGCCGCTTCGCCGATATGTATCTCTGCCAGGACGGTCTTCCCATCGAGAAATCATCTCAGTTCAAGGGCTATGAGACCGTCAAGAGCGAATGGCAGAACCGCGACAACCGTATGCACACTACCCTGATGCGCCCCGGCGACAACTTCTGGAGCATCACCGAGAAGGGATGCCGCATCAACTGGAAGGGGGACGAAGAGGAGATCGCCCATGCCGAATACAAGAACTTCTTGCCTAACTGGGGCAACGGTTACTTCCCCCAGAAGTGGGCCACCGAACGTCAGCTCGGCAACGCCAACGACGGCTCCTACGACTGGCCCGTGCTCCGCTACGCCGAAGTGCTCCTGACCTACGCCGAAGCCAAGTTCGAGGCCAACGACGCCATCTCCGACGAGGACCTCAACAAGAGCCTCAACCTTGTACGCCTCCGCGTGAACCCCAAGATGCCCCGTCTGAGCAACCAGCTCGTATCGGCCAACGGTCTTGACATGCGCACCGAAATCCGCCGCGAGCGCACCATCGAGTTCTTCCAGGAGGGCTTCCGCATCGACGACCTCCGCCGCTGGAAGACCGCCGAGACCGAAATGCCCAAGGATTTCGTCGGCATCCACTACACCGGCGAATGGCTCATCCGCTGGACCAACCCCGGCATGCCCCTCGATTCCGAAGGACGCCTTATCTACGAAAGCGACCGCCAGTGGGGTGAGCGCAACTATCTGCACCCCCTGCCCGTGGATCAGCTCCAGCTCAACCCCAACCTGAAGCAGAACCCCGGCTGGTAATCTCCGCCACCACGATAAAGTTTAAAGTTTAAAACCGCAATCGCAATGAAAAAATCATATATTCTGCTTTCCGGACTGATCCTCGCCGGGGCCGCCTTCACATCGTGCGACGATGAGAAGCAGCTGACCCTCGACGCTCCGGAAGCGAAACTCCTCCAGGAGATTACCTTCGAGGTCAGCGACGTGCTCCCCCTGGCCGTAGGTATGGACTCCACTCTGGTCTATAAAGTAGGTCCGGAGGATGCCGATGACAAGACTGTCATCTTCAGCACCAGCGACGAATCCGTCGCAACAGTCGACCAGGACGGCACAATCCACGCCCTGAAGGTGGGCGAAGCCACCATCTCCGCCATGTCGAGCCTCGGCTTCAACGTCTACGAGGCCCAGGCCGCCGTTCAGGTGAAGGTTATCCCCGAGGTAATCAAGGTCACCTCCATCACCCTGACCAACGAAACCGGCACCGGTGAGGACGGCAACATCTACGTGACCGACGAACTCCAGTTCTCGGCCAAACTGCTCCCCGAAGACTGCACCTACACCCGCCTTGTGTGGGGTACATCCGATCCCTCCGTCGCCACCGTTGACCAGACCGGCTTCGTGAAGTGTGTCGGCGAAGGCACCTGCGACATCATCGCCCTCGCAACCGACCGCAGCGGCATCAAGGGCACCTACACCCTGAATGTCAAGAAGTACATCGCTGCAACCGGCGTTCAGATTGCCGAACTCCCCGGCTCGGTATGCATCAGCGACGGCGCCTTCAACCTCGACGTCACATATTCGCCTGCCGGCGCAACCCTCGGTTCCGTTGACTGGGTATCCGACGACGAGAGCGTGGCTACCGTACACCGCGGCCGTGTGACCCCCAAGGGCTTCGGTTCCT
Organism: uncultured Muribaculaceae bacterium; assembly: GCA_902494515.1. Taxonomy (GTDB): domain Bacteria; phylum Bacteroidota; class Bacteroidia; order Bacteroidales; family Muribaculaceae; genus UBA7173. Next base: position 46,597 of record CABUTS010000015.1, read on the forward strand.
GCAACATCACCGCTACCTGCGTCGAGAACGGTACTTCCGCAACTGTCCGCGTCACCGTCGAGCCCGGTTTCTATCACTGGGATGCTTCGAACCAGTGGCAGCGCTGGATCCTCTCCGGCAACAACACCCGCGAGGAGCGCACCGACAAGTACTGGAGAGTCTATTTCCCCGATGCAAACGGCGGCAAGTGGCGTCAGGACTTCAAGATTGACTGCGGCAACAACAACCTCTTCGAGATGCGTCTGGCCACTTATCCTGTTCTCGCAGTCCGCATGACCAAGATGAACGGCGGTAACGCTACCCTCGACTGCGTATTCGACGGCTACGGCAATGCCGGCAACCCTAACCCCCACAACGGTATCGACCTGGGCGACGGCACCCAGCTGCTGATCTACAACCTCGGCGCCGCCAAGAACTACGCCGGTGTTGACCAGGCTCTCTTCCGCGTCTTCCAGATCAAACTCGCCGATATCCCCAACGAAAATGTCGATCCCGCCAAGGCCTGGTACGACATCTTCTGGATCCGCACCTTCAAGACCGAGGACGATGCCAAGGCATTTGCCCAGGATCAGGTAAACCGCGGCGAATAACCCGATAATCTTCAATCCACGGCGGGAGCTCCGGCTCCCCCGGATTCAAGGCGAATCCGACCCTGAATCCCGGCTCCCCGTAGCTCCCGCCGAAAATAACAGACTCATGAACAAGTTTATTTCAATCATATTTGCCGGCGCCGCGATGTTCGCTTCCTCTTCATGCTGCGAGATTGAAGACGGTACTACCGACATCAACGAATGGCCCGCTCCCGCCAAGACCTATGACCCCAAGGTCTACACCATCAACCATCCTGCAATGTTGCACTCCGCCGAGGATATCGCCTACACCAAAGCTCACCTCGGTCAGGCTCCCTGGAGCGACGCCTATCAGAAGCTGATTACCAACACCGGTTTCTGCAACACCTCCTACAAGGCTTCCCCCGTGAAGTACCTGGCCCGTCTCGACGCCAATAACTGGGGCGACGGCGGCGGCCGCTGGGACGACGCAGGCCTGCGCGACGAATACTATCCCGGTATCCACAACAACTACACTCAGTTCTTCCGCGACTGCGCCGCAGCCTATCAGCTCGGTCTGAAATATCAGCTCGACGGCGATGCCGCCGCTGCCCAGTGCGCAATTCAGATTATCGAGGACTGGGCCGCTGTAAACCAGGGTATTCTCCTGGGCCGCAACAAATGGAAAGACGACGTGATCGACTCCAACGAGTACCTGATCATGTTCCAGATTCATCAGATCGCCAATGCCGCCGAGCTCGTCCGCGACTACAACGGCTGGGGTGATTCCGAGAACTTCCAGAACGTCTGCACCTGGCTGAAGACCTACTTCGCCCCCTTCTGCTCGAAGTTCATAGCCATGAACTACGGCGACCACTGGTGGATGAACTGGGACCTCGCTTCCATGACCGCCCTCCTCTCCATCGGTATTCTTGCCGACGATCAGGATATGATCAACGAGGCCATCCTTCACTTCAAGCAGGGCGAAGGCCCCGGATGCATCATGCGCAAGGGTGTCATCACCATGGAGGAGGATCCCTCGGGCACCGGCGAGATGCTCGCTCAGGGCAACGAGTCAGGCCGTGACCAGGGTCACAACACACTCTGCGCCATGATGCTCGGCACCTTCTGCCAGATGGCCTACAATATCGGTGAAGACCTCTTCTCCTTCGAGAACGGCCGCGCAATCGCCTTCGCACAGTATGTTGCCAAATACAATAAAGTGAAGGACGAACTCGACCCCAACGGCGCTCTCGTCGAGAACTCCTTCAAGTATCAGGCCAGCACACTCCCCTTCAAGGAATACTCCTACAACGGTGGCACCATGACCGCCATTTCGGCTGCCGGACGCGGTACCGTTCGTCCGGGATGGGACCTCTGGGCAGGCTACTGCAAGGCTCACAACATCAAGGCTACATACATCGAGGAGTATGCCGCAGACTTCCGTCCCGACGGTGGTGGCGGTCACTACGGCCCCAACTCCGGCGGTTTCGACCAGCTGGGCTTCTCGACCCTGATGATGTACCGCGAATAATACCTCTGCATTGACGGAATTGTTACGAATATTGCCTTAAAAATTCAGTAACGTAAGATTAGGTATTTATTCAGTGACAAACGTATAATTTCAGGAACGGCGAATCATAGCGATTCACGTTCCTGAATTTTTTTGTCAGAACACTCCATAAAATGAAACGTAATTTTTCACAGGTGAAACGTATTTTTTCACTGGCTGTCACCGCTCTGGTTTTCGGCGCTTTCGGTGCCTTCGCTCAGGCGCGGAGCACTGTAGTGGAGAAGGTCGACGGCGGTCTGAAGATCACATGCCCGCAGGATGCTCCCAACTACCGCATCGACCTGCTCTACAACGCGCGGATGCCTTACAACAACAGTTCCGATGCCTGCTACACCATCGACGCTTCGCAATATAAGGTTTTCGCCATTACCTTTCAGGGTGAACGCCCCAAGAGCGGCGTCCTGAAGCTCAAGAACATCGGTCTGGCCGACGACGGCTGGATCAAGGGGAAGGAGGGTTATTCACTGAGCGAAAACGGATGGAAGGACGTGACCGGTGCCGACGGCAACCACACATATTATTGGGTTATCGGCGGCGACAAATGGACCGGAATCAAGACCATAAGCAAGATGGAGGTGCTCTGTGCCGACATCAAGGACCCGGCCGACAAGTCCTTCATCATCAAGGATATGAACTGGTATCGCGACCCGGAGGAACTTAGCGCTGCTCTTTCGGCGATTCCCTCGGTTGAAACTGCGGATGAAGCTGTTTCCCCGGTTTACTACAATCTCCAGGGCGTCCGCATCGAAAATCCTGCAGCCGGCCTGTATATCCGAGTCGTCGGCGATAAAGCAACCAAAGTCGTAATTCCCTGATTCCCGTTGTTATGAAAAAAATATTTGCTGTCATATTAGCGCTTATCTCTCTGGGATGTTTCAGCGCAAATGCTCAGAAAACCATGGAGGAACTGTTCCCTGCATCCTTCGAGAACGGTCTTCCCGTGGGTTGGTCGATATCACAGGACCCTTCCCTCCCGCTGATGCACCCCTGCATGCTTCATACTCAGGCTGACATCGACTATACCCGCGCACATCTCGACCAGGACCCCTGGCCTGCCGACAACCTACCTCGACGAATACGCCGAGCAGTTCTCGCCCGACGGAGGTGGCGGCAACTACGGACTCAACTCAGGCGGCTTCGACCAGCTCGGCTTCTCAACCCTCATGCACTACCGTCCCTGAGTATAGCGCAATCATGCATGAGATGGCGTATCCCCCATACAACAACAACAACTACTACTACTACGGCCAACTGCCTTTATTAACAGATGAATGAGTTCCCTTTTCGTGGTAACTCTTATTCTTCCACTTATAGCTCGTCTATAACGACAATTGCGGTGATAGTTTATGCGTAAGACGACAATTGCTGTATATAAAAGAATCGGGCAGAGACTCTTGTTGTGGAGTCCCTGCCCGTTATACATCCTGTACGGGTCTTATTCCAGCTTAAATCCGATAGGCCCCGGAGTTATACCTTCGCGACCTCTTCGGGAGTAAGGCCGGTTAACTGGCAGATAGAAGCATTGTCCATGCCAAATTTTTTCATGTTGGTGGCAACTTCGATTGCCTTGGTTTTCGACCCTTCTTCACGGCCTTCTTCACGACCTTCCCTGCGGCCTTTCTCCATACCTTGCTGGATACCTTCCTTACGGCCTTCCTTACGGCCTTCTTCGAAGCCGATTTCGCGGGCGTCTTCGTAGACGGTGATGCTGTCGCGGTAGACACGCAGGGATTCTTCGTAATCGTTGCGGTCTTTCTCGGGGAGGGCTTCAATCATGGCGAGGTTGCC
>CABUTS010000016.1 GCA_902494515.1 uncultured Muribaculaceae bacterium
CCCCGCCCCGCTGATTCCCCCGGGCATTTGGAGCAAAAGCCGCAGGCTTTTGCAACTGTGGTGAAAGCCTGCGGCTTTCACTTCCCGGCCATCCACCCCGGCCGCCCCCGCCCCGCCCCCTGTTCTTGCCAAATCAATTAATCACTATAAATGGAAACAGTAAAAAACTTCCCCGACGCCGCGGAAATCGAGAAGCAAAATCTCGAAATCTCCCCGGAAGCCGACCCCGTTGAGCTTCCCGAGAACGCCTTCCGCGAACTTGCCGCCGACGAGACCTACCGGCCTCTGATGAACCCGGCGCGCGACTATCCCGAAGTCACCGGCTACTCGGTGAGCCTCGGTCTGATTCTCTGCGTAATCTTCAGCGCTGCAGCCGCTTACCTCGGCCTGAAAGTCGGCCAGGTATTTGAAGCCGCAATCCCCATCGCCATCATCGCCGTAGGCCTCTCCGGAGCGCTCGGCAAGAAAAACGCCCTGGGCCAGAACGTCATCATCCAGTCCATCGGCGCATGCTCCGGCGTGATTGTGGCCGGCGCCATCTTCACCCTCCCCGCCCTCTACATCCTGCAGGCCAAGTACCCCGAAATCTCGGTCAACTTCTTCCAGATTTTCCTCAGCTCCCTGCTGGGCGGCATCCTCGGCATCCTCTTCTTCATCCCCTTCCGCAAATATTTCGTGAAGGACATGCACGGCAAATACCCCTTCCCGGAAGCCACCGCCACCACCCAGGTGCTCGCCAGCGGCCAGACCGCCGGCGCTGCCGGCCGCGCTCAGGCCGTAACCCTGGTCATCGCCTCGCTCATCGGCGGCATCTATGACTACGTCGTCGAAACCTTCGGTTTCTGGGCCGGAACCCTGAGCACCACCGCAACACAATGGGGCCAGGCCATCGCCGCCAAGACCAAGCTCGTGCTGAGCTGCAACACCGGCGCCGCCGTGCTCGGCCTCGGCTACATCATCGGCCTGAAATACGCCTTCATTATCACCGCAGGCTCCCTCTTCGCCTGGTGGGTGATTCTCCCCCTGTTCGGCACCTACGGCAACGCTGAAATCACCGCCATGGCTCCCGACGCAATCTTCAGCAACTACGTCCGCATGATCGGCATCGGCGGTATCGCCATGGCCGGCGTCCTCGGCATCATCAAGTCCTGGCCCATCATCAAGCAGGCCGTCGGCCTCGCCGGCCGCGAGTTCAAGGGAGGCGCCGCTGCCGGGGATAAGCCCGTCCGCTGGCAGCTGGACATCTCGATGAAACACATCGTATTCTTCATCGGCATCGCCCTGCTGGCCACCCTGCTCTTCTTCTGGTTCGGCGTAATCAACAACTGGTGGCAGGCCCTGATCGCCTGGGTAGTTGTCGCCTTCATCGCCTTCCTGTTCACCACCGTCGCCGCTAACGCCATCGCCATCGTGGGCTCCAACCCCGTTTCCGGCATGACCCTGATGACCCTGATCATTGCCTCCGCAATCTTCGTGGGCATCGGCCTGAGCGGCACCTCCGGCATCGTGGCCTCCATGGTCATCGGCGGCGTTGTCTGCACCGCCCTCTCCATGGCCGGCGGCTTCGTCACCGACCTCAAAGTCGGCTACTGGCTCGGCACAACCCCCAAGAAACAGGAAAGCTGGAAATTCCTCGGCACTCTGGTTTCCGCAGCCACCGTAGGCGGCGTAATCCTCGTGCTCAATCAGGTCTACGGCTTCGACCCTGACAGCCCCACATCCCTCGTCGCACCTCAGGCCAACGCCATGGCAAAGGTGATCGAACCCCTCATGATGGGCGGCGACACCCCCTGGATTCTCTACATGGTCGGCGTAATTCTCGCCCTGCTGCTCAACTGGCTGGAAGTTCCCGTGCTGGCCTTCTGCCTCGGCATGTTCATCCCCCTGTCGCTCAACGTGCCCCTGCTCGTCGGCGGCGCCATCGCATACTTCGTAAGCCACAGCTCCAAGGTTAAGGAAATCAACTCGGCCCGTCAGGACCGCGGCACTCTCATCGCCTCCGGACTCATCGCCGGCGGTGCCCTCTTCGGCGTCTTCGCCGCTCTGACCCGCTTCTGCGGCTTTGAATACACCTGTCCGCTCGACGGCGTCACCCTCCAGTGGCTCGGTCTGCTCGCCTACGCCCTGCTCATCGCCTACCTCTGGTACGACTCCTGCCGCGCCAAGAAAAATTGCTAATTGCTAATTGCTTGACCCGTAAGATTTTACAGCTCGCAATCCCGTCGATTGCGGCGAATATCACCACTCCCCTGCTCGCGCTGGTCGACACGGCCATCGTCGGGCACATGGGGAGTGAGCTGTATATCGCCGCAATCGCCGTCGGGGGCATGATGTTCAACATGCTCTACTGGCTCTTCTCGTTTCTCCGAGCCGGTACATCCGGTCTTGCGGCGCAGGCTTACGGTGCTGCCGACAGCAAAGCCATCTCGCTGACTCTCAGGCGCTCGCTGCTCGTGGCGCTGACCATCGGCGCCCTGATGATACTGCTGCGCAACCCCCTGTTCACCCTCCTCATCGACTTCGTCGGAGCAGACCGGGGTGCCACCGAATTAGCTTCGGTCTACTTCCATATCCTTATTTTCGGCGCCCCCGCCGTCTTAGGCAACTACGCCCTTTCCGGGTGGTTCCTCGGGATGCAGAACTCCAAAATGCTGCTCTGGGTGTCGCTGATTATCAACGTTGTAAACATCTCCGCAAGCCTGATTCTGGTCTACGTTCTCCACATGGGTGTAGCCGGCGTAGCCGCCGGAACGCTCATCGCCCAGATTACAGGTTTCGCCGCCGGATTCCTCTTCATGGGGCGCTACAAAGTAGCGCGTGTCCGCCTGGCCGAAGTTTTCTATCTCGCGGAACTGAAACGCTTCTTCAAAGTCAATATCGACGTGATGCTCCGCACCGTCTGCCTGATTGCCGTAACCGTATGGTTTACAAGTGCCGGGGCGAAGCAGGGCAACGTGATTCTGGCGGCAAACGCGCTGCTGATGCAGCTGTTCATGCTCTTCTCCTACCTCATGGACGGCTTCGCCTTCGCCGGCGAGGCGCTCATCGGCCGCTTCATCGGCGCCGGACAGCCGAAGGAGATGCACCTGTGCGTACGCCGGCTGATGCTGATGGGCGCCGCCGGAGCGCTGCTGTTCACCATCATCTATTACTTTGGAGGCGAGGGATTCCTGCGGCTGCTGAGCGACGATTCCGACGTCATCGCCGCCTCGCGTGATTACGCCCTCTGGGCCGTCACCATCCCCTTCGCCGGATTCGCCGCCTTCGTCTGGGACGGCGTATACATCGGCGCCACACTCACCCGGCAGCTCCTCATCTCCATGGCCATCTCGGCCGCCTCTTTCTTCCTGATCTATTTCCTCCTCTTCCCCCGCTGGGGCAACCACGCCCTCTGGCTGGCCTTCATCACCTACCTTGCACTCCGCGGCATCCTCCAGGCCCTCCTTTTCCGCCGCGCCTATCCCCGCAAACAGACTGATTTATAAGCAAAAGATTTATAAGCGCAATTCATAAACGAAAGAGGCTGCCCCGCAACACATTGTTGCAAAGCAGCCTCTTTTTTATGGCCGGAAGGATTCCGGAATTTTATCCGTCGTTTTGTCAACTGTTTACTTGCGTTTTAGCAGCTGTTTACTCGCCGAAGAGGTCCTGGATGCGCTCCTCGGGGACACCATAGCGGATGGCAAGCTGGGCATCGGCACGGGCGGCGTCATTCTCGTAGCGGAGGAGGTGCAGGTAGGCGCGGCAGTAGTAGAGTTCCCCCTCCTGGGGATCCATCTCCAGACCGAGGGCTATGTCCTCGGCAGCCTCGGCGAGGTCACCCTTGGCCAGACGGGCCATTGCACGTCCGTTGTAGTATTCAGGTTTCTTAATCTTGTCAATCAGATAGTTATAATTTTCGATTGACTTATCGAACTCCTCGACCTTGGTGTATGCTACGGCGAGAATCATGTAAGTGTTGGGGTCGGTGGGACGGAGTTTCTTACACATTTCGAGGTCGGCGAACGCCTTGGCAGTGTCGCGGTTCTGCAGATAGAGGTAGCCGCGGTCGAAGTAGGCGACGTAGTTGGTGGAGTCCATCTGAATCACACGGGTATATTCCTTGATGGCAGTGTCGTCCTTACCCATGCTTTTCAGCATTTTAGCGCGGTTGGCGAAGAGCTGGGTGGCATTGGGGGCAATTGAGATAGCCAGATCCATGGTCTGGAGGGCCAGGGAGTCCTCACCGCGGTAATACTGATACATCGCGATGTTGTTGAGCAGCATAATCTTCTGGAGGTCAGCAGGTTCAGCCTTCAAGGCCTCGCGCAGATAGGCTTCGGCGGCGTTCCAGTCCTGACGTTTCGCGGCTTCGTCGGCATACCCGGTCAGGGTAACAATATCGGCGGCAAAGCTGATTATCGCACCGACAGCCGTTACAGCAAGTACAAAGAGTAGTCTTCTGAGTTTCATATAGTTATAATTAATGTGTTATTTATTCGATTTTGCGCCCCCGGAGAAAGCCGAGGACATCCTTCTGGACAACGGAATGGAGCAGCGCGTTGACCCCGAGGTAAAGTCCCAGGGAGGTCAGGCCCTGAAGTATCAGCAGCGCCCAGCAGTTCTCCACCACCAGCGATTCGAGGTAAAGAGCTGCCATAATCACGAGTGTTTCAACCAGATACGGGACGCTGTCAACCAGAAATGAACCTACCGACCGTCCGCTGACCGGGGCGGTTTTGATTACCATCACGAGCCAGCTGATTGCCGAGGCCGCAACCTGTCCCCAGAGCAGCAGCCTGATACCGTAGACCGGGTCGCCGACGCTCGTCATGGCAATGAACGGCAGGGTGGCGACAAGGAACACCAGAGCGGCTCCGTCGCGCAGCGTTTCCATCGCCATCACAATCTTCGTACGGGCCAGCGCAATGACGTAATTATTGTATAATGAGGACAATACGGTGAAAATTCCGCGCAGCAGCAACAGCTGGAACAGCACAATCGAGGCGTCCCATTTGTCGCCGAAGAGGCAGTGGAATATCGGCGTCGCCATCACTGCCAGGAACCCCATGGCGGGGAACAGCAGATAGGAGGTGAAGCGGTTCATCTTAGAGGTTACCCGCGCGAAACGCTCCGGGTCGTCCTGCACCTCGGACAGCGCAGGGAGGAAGGAGCTGGTCAGCACGTTCGACAGCGAGCTGATTCCCATCTTGCTCCATTTATCGGCCTGAGTGTAGTAGCCTAACTGCATGAGGCCCACACGGTTACCAATGAAAAAGGAGTAGATGTTCTGGAAAAGCACATTCAGGAACGACGTCACCATCATGCCGCCGCCCACCTTGAAGAAGGAACGCAGCGACGCCATGGAGAACCGCCAGAGCGGCGTCCAGTGCGACGTCAGCCAGAGCACCAGACTCTTGGTGAAGTTCAGCGCCAGAGTCTGCCATACAATGGCCCATGCGCCGTAGCCGGCCACGGCCAGCCAGATGCCCACGACCGCTCCGACCACGAGCCCGACGGAGTTGGAAACAGCCACCATTTTCACCTCCATCTGCTTCATCAGACGATTGGTCTGAACGATGGCTGAAGCGTTGAGAATGAAGCCGATAAACATCACACGGCTGAGCGGAATCAGCCGTCGGTCGCCCTGAAAACAGTCGGCAATCAGCGGCGCGCTGAAGAAGAGAATCCAGTAGATTCCTATGGCCACGGCCATGTTGAACCAGAGCACCGTTGAGTAGTCGAGGCGGCTCGGAGCCTTGCGCTGAATCAGCGCGTAGGAGAAGCCGCTGTCAACAAAAAGCGATGCAAATGCCTGAAACACAAGCATCGCACCGACCAGACCGAACTCTTCCTGACTCAAAAGACGCGCAAGCACAATTCCCGTAACAGCGTACAGGATTTGCTGCGATACCTTGTCGATCACATTCCATTTGACCGACCTGGCCGTTTTTGTTTTGAGTCCGGGTTCCTCGGTTTCCAAATTTGGGGTTGATTGCCTTATATTATAGGTGTTGGGAGTGATTGCCTGATGTTATTCGTCAAGTTTATGGATTTTCACACCCATGCTGTAGTTCTTGATTTTCTTTGGAGTTCCCTTGTAATAGAGATTTCCGGGGAACATCCCCTTGATAATCAGTGTGCCGGTGGCCCAGACGCCGGTTGAACCGGTGCCGAAGAAACGACAAGATGCCTCTTTGGCCTCGAGCGCGTCGGCCTGAATATTGCCCACGCCGGTGTTGCTGAGGGATGCGTTGTCGCATTTTCCGGATACCACGATCTGGCCGTTGCCGGTCTTGATGGCGCCGTCGAACTTATTGCAGTGGACGTCGCGCACCACTATGCGGCCGTTGCCGATAATCACAGCCTTGAACTGCTGTGTCGGAGCCACCGAAGCCACAATCAGGGTGGAGTCGCCGCTGTTTTTCACCAGCGTCAGGAATTTGGAGTAAACATGCACCGTCGGGAGGTCGCGTACAAGCTCCTGTTCCTCGTGGAACTGCTTCTCAATCGCGAGGCGACCCTCTTTCGAGGTGTCGAAAATCAGTTTGTCGGCTACATTTTTCGAGGCGTCGAAGACGGCCAGACCGGCTGAATCCTCGCTGCAGTGGTATACTACATTGATGCCGTCGACAAGAGACAACTCGTTGAAATTGCCAACTTTAATCTCGTAGCGCTCAATGGCTTCCTCAGCGGCGGCATAACCGCAAGCCACCAGAATGGCTGCTATGATTGACAGAATTCTATGTTTCACTTCAGGGTATATTTTCTCAGTTCAAAGTTCATTTTCGAGGCGCTCCTCGACGGCGGAGATGATGTCGAACAGCTCCTGTTTGGTGTCGGCGCGAAGCATCCGGATGCGGGTCTCGCGGAAGGATGGTATTCCTTTAAACAGCTGGCAGACAGCCAAGTGGCGGCGGATGTGCAGGATTCCGCGGTATTCGTCGATGCGGTCTATGCTCTCGTCGATCTGGCGGCGCAGGATCTCAAACTTGTCGTGGAGCGACAGCTTCCGGCGCACCTCGCCGTAGAGCAGCGTCTGCTTCATGTCGTTGAAAATCCAGGGGTTACCGATTGCGGCACGCCCGACCATCACCCCGTCGACGCCGTAGCGGTCATAGACCTCCACGAGCCGTTCGGGGGTAGTGATGTCGCCGTTGCCGATGACGGGGATTTTCACGCGCGGATTGTTCTTCACCGCGCAGATCATCTCCCAGTCAGCCTCGCCGGTGTACATCTGCGAGCGTGTGCGGCCATGCACCGTAAGTGCCTGGATGCCGCAGTCCTGCAGCTGCTCGGCCAGCTCCACGATAATCTTGGAATTGTGGTCCCAGCCCAGGCGTGTCTTGACCGTAACCGGCAGATTCACAGCCTTCACCACCTCGCGGGTGATTTCCAGCATCTTCGGAATGTCGCGGAGCATACCGGCGCCGGCACCTTTCCCGGCGACCTTCTTCACGGGACAGCCGAAATTGATGTCAAGGATATCCGGCTTGGCAGCCTCCACGATTTTTGCGGCCTCGACCATCGGTTCCACCTCGCGGCCATAAATCTGAATGGCCGTCGGGCGCTCGGCCGGCAGGATTGTCAGCTTGCGGGTCGTGGCAGCGATGTTGCGGATAAGCGCATCGGCCGACACGAATTCGGAATACGTCATATCGGCGCCCAATTCCTTACAAATCAGACGAAAAGACTGGTCTGTGACATCCTCCATCGGAGCGAGCATCACAGGCCGTTCACCCAAATCAACATTCCCGATTTTCATAACTGCAAAATTACAAAATTTTCCCTATATAACCGCCCCTTTCGCGCACTTTTGCCTAAATTTCCCTCCAAATCTCCCATAAAACCCCTTCAAAGTGCCCATAAGCCCTCTGCAAATCTCCTCCGGAAATCAAAAAAGCACAGGCGCTCCAACCGGAACGCCCGTACCATACTTCAATTATTTCAGTTTTATTCTCCTTACAGGGTTACACGGAGGTTGGTGGGGCTTTCGGAGGAGTGGAGGGTCAGGGGATGGCAGGGGAGGTCCCAGGCATCGGCAACGGCGGGGAAGGTTACCTTACCTTCCACGATGTTCACGCCGAGGGCCAGAGCGGCATCCTTGCGGCAGGCCTCGCGCCAGCCGAAGTCGGCAAGCCGGAGGGCGTAGGGAAGTGTGGCGTTGGTGAGCGCCAGGGTGGAGGTGCGGGGCACTGCGCCGGGAATGTTGGCAACAGCGTAATGTACCACGCCGTCAACAACATAGGTAGGATTGGTGTGGGTGGTCGGAGTGGAGGTTTCGAAGCAGCCGCCCTGGTCGATGGCGACGTCGACCATCAGCGAGCCGGGACGCATCATCTTCACCATTTCGGCGGTGATGAGTTTCGGGGCCTTGGCGCCGGGGATGAGCACGGAACCGATCACAAGGTCGGTGTCGGGGAGCTCATGCTCGATATTCTGACGCGAGGAAAAGAGGGTCTTGACGTTCTTGGGCATCACGTCGGCAACGTGGCGCAGGGTGGGGAGGGAGATATCGCAGATTGTGACGTCGGCACCCATGCCGGCAGCCATCAGCGCGGCATTGCGGCCCACGACACCGGCGCCGAGAATCAGCACCTTGGCGGGCTTCACGCCGGGAACGCCGCCGAGCAGCACGCCGCTGCCCCCCTGGGGTTTCTCCAGGAAGCGGGCACCCTCCTGAATCGACATGCGGCCTGCGATTTCGCTCATCGGAATCAACAGAGGCAGCTGATGGTCAGGCAGTTCCACGGTCTCGTAGGCTATGCATACAGCGCCCGAACGGATCATGGCCTCAGTGAGCTCGCGGTCCGAAGCGAAGTGGAAGTAGGTGAACACCACCTGGTCGCGACGGATCAGCGGATACTCCACCTTGATGGGTTCTTTCACCTTGATAATCATCTCAGCTATGGCATAGACATCCTCGATAGTGGGGAGGATTTCGGCGCCGGCCTTGACGTATAACTCATCGGGGAATCCGGAGCCCTCTCCGGCAGTGTGCTGCACGTAGACCTTGTGGCCATGGTGAACTAACTCGCGGGCGCCCGCGGGGGTAACGGAAACTCGGTTCTCGTTGTTTTTGATTTCTTTAGGTACTCCGATAATCATGGTGATGATGTTTTAGAGGTATATTTGATTTTGGTAAGCTGCGGAGGGAATGAGGGGGGCAACCGGTGTTGCAGGTGGCTATTACTCCAGCCAGATCTCCTTGAGGAGCATGTGGGAGGGCTTGTTGGGTATCATCAGCTGTATGAATTCGATGTTGCGGAAATCGCCTGCCGGGAGGGTCGTGGCGGGGATGTCGCGGGTCACGGTCACGGGATATGGCGCGGGCATGATCACACCCTTGACCGGCTTGAGGTCATCGAGCCGCACTGTTGCTATGGCCGACGATGCGGGAATATTCGGGGTGGCGGCAACCGGGGTGAAATGCAGCGGAGCAGCGTAGGTGTAACCGTCGCGGGTGACCACAGCGATTTCGGTTCCTTCGGGGGGAAGGTCGGCGGGGCTGTAGCCGTCGGAAGGGTCGACGGTGAGGAACTGCACCTTCAGTTCAGCAGGCCTGATATTTTCGGGGACTCTGGCTACCTTGTCGCCGACACGGCGGCGGACCACGGTTCTCCCCTCCCCGGCGTTCCCGTTGATGTTCAGGATGTAATGCTCGGGATCATACCAGTTGGGGTCGCAGTAGCTGAATGAGAAATCCCATGCTTCGGGAATCATGTTGACATCCATGTCGATGTCGCTCTTGCGGGCGCTGAGCAGCCCTATCGGCGTGCGGGCCGGTTCGGGAGCCGCATACTCGGTGATACCGATGTTTCCGGCGACCTTCTCGTCGACGAGTTTCGCGAAGTCGGGGACAACGCCCCCGGCAACAAGGAGATAGACACCGGGGGTGACTTCAACCGTGCCATTCTTGGCTGCTGCAAGAGGCTGCGGCGCTGCTGCGGCGAAAGCAATCCTCCCGGGAACTGATGCGGACACATTATATAAGGTGAAATCCTTGCCGAGCTGCGGCAGCCCGATTGTCATCGGATGCTCACGCGAGACAGTCACCATCTTGGCATCGTTCAGCGAGACATTCACGAAGGGGTCGTCGAGCTGCACTACGTCAGGCATCACCTCCAGACGCCATACACCCGGCTCGGAGGTGGCATCGAGGAAGTACGCGCCACTGCCGTCATAACGGACAACAGCCGAAGTCCCCAGCCCGGCGACCTGACGCAAAGCGTTGATATCCACCGGCCTGACGTCGTTGCTGTTGGTGTATATAAACTTATCCGGGGAGTTGAACACCGAGAAATCGGGGTCATGGCTGACGGTGGTGTGGCCGAAGGTAGTGTTGTCGGGGTACCGGCCGTAGTCAGCGCCGCGGGGTATCTCACGGGCGGTTTCAGCCGCCACCATCATGCTCAGCGCCTTGGCCGGAGTGTAGGCAAGATTCATGTAGTGGGTGACGTACTCGGTGTTGTACTGCGCCAGGTCGATGGGGTCGTAGGCAAACTGGGTAATCCACTGGAAGCCCTTCTTGCGGAAGGTGCGGGCGATGGCCGGGTAGAGATGGGAATACAGCACATCGGCCGGGTCGAACTCATAGACCGCGCGGGCCAGATGTCTGTAGGCGGGAATCGAATCCTCCCAGGGGATGGTATAATTGTCGAGCGCCGGGAGGAAATTACCCTTGCGCTCATGTCCGGCCACGAGGCCGGTGGGATACCACTGATAGGTTGTCCCCTGAATGTCCGCGGCGTCGTAGTAAGCCGATGTAACCTGCGGATTATGAGTCACATTGTAGAGAATCAGTCGCTTGTAGCCACCCTTGCGGAACGCCTTCGACATCCGGTCGATGTAGGCCGTCACCTCCGGTTTCGTACCGGAATGGCAGGGCTCGTTGTTGATTTCAATCGCTATTATAGAGCGGTCGTTGCTGATTGAACGCCCCGTATAGGGGTTGACATGCTTCACAAGCTGCTGGAGGTAGCGCTCCTGAGCAGCCTGCGCGGCGGGATTGTCGTGAATATCACATTTGGCGTAATCGTAAGTGAAAGAGCCGGTGTCATTGTCCTTCTCGGGGTAACCGTTGCCGAAGTTAGTCTGAGCGGTCAGCACGATGTCGATACCGCGTTTTTCGAGCTGCGCAATCATGTAATCGAGCAGGTCGAGATGTTCGTTCTGCACCAGATTTCCAACAGAATCAGCGAGTTCCGCATCCCAAAGGTGCAGACGGTAGGCGTTCAGCCCCAGGCGGGCAATGTGATAGATGTCGCGGTCGATTGCGGTCTTGCGGTCCTTCCCCTCGTAGCCCAGCGCGCGGTAGGAATAGGCGAACGGAGCAGTGTAGTTCGTCCCGTAATAGCTCACCTCCAGACCGTTATCGCTGCGGCGCATCACACCTTCGTCATCAACAACGATTTCATACTTCTGTCGGTCAGCGCCAATTTCCCGGCGTTCTGCGCCATCATTCTTCCGGCCTGCAGAGAGCGGGAGAACAACGCCGATGGCGAGAGCCGGAATTATAGGCAATCTGGTTTTCATTATTTTTTGCTATCGCAATCTTTGACTTACGATTTTGCAAATATATACTTTTTCCGTTAAAAAACGGTTGAAAAAGAGGGTGAAAATTTTATGTTTTTAGACATAGTTTTTCACGCAGTTTTCAAGCCCCTTTCTAACATCTTTTCACTCCGGTAAAGCGGTGATTTCGGGCTTTTTTCGTAACTTTGCGGCGTGAAAAAAAAGAACACCAACACATTAACAAATTCCAGACCGGAAGCGAAGCTGATCCATCGGCTGTTTCCGGGCTTACTGACCGCCATAATAATTTTGTCCATCCTGTGGCTGACACTGGCTCCGCATCCGCTGCCTGAAACCGACCTGCCGTTATTCCCGGGAGCCGACAAACTGGTTCACGCAATCATGTTCGGCACTCTGGCCGGAGTGCTCTGCCTGGACCGCGACCTTTGGCGCGTCAGGCGGCTGAAGCGCACCGGCCTGCTTCCCGCGGGGAGTTCGCTGATTCCGCCCCGCCATGTCGCTATAATAATATGTATAATCATCGCCACCGTTGCCTTCGGGGGACTCATAGAGGTGCTTCAGGAGCAAATGCACGCCGGCCGCACCGGCGACGGATGGGATTTCGTCGCCGATACGGCCGGAGCGATAACGGGTGGCATTGCCGGCCCATCGGTTGCCCGGTGGATTACCGGACTGAAAGATTATTGAGCCGCCGGGGCTGAGGGTGCAGCGGCAGCCTCCCCTTCAACTGCCGGGGCTGCGAGAGCCTCGCGGACAGCGGCAATCAGCTCATCGCCCTGCTTGTCGCGGGAAAGGATGGTGCCGTCAGGGCTGAACAGGATGATGCAGGGGATACCCGAGATGCCGTATATATCAGTGGGAACCGACTGGGCGTTAATGATTTGCGGCCAGGGGAGCTCATGTTTTTCGATGGCCTTGAGGGTATTTTCAGGTTCGTCCCATACGGCAACGCCGAGGATGTCGAGCGGCTGATCCTTGAATTCCTCGCGAATCTGCTTGATGACCTTGGTCTCACGGATGCAGGGACCGCACCAGCTTGCCCAGAAATCCACGAGGGTATAACGCCCCTTGCCGACATAGTCCGAGAGGCTCTGGCTGGTGGTGTCGTTCTTGATGGTGAAATCCACGAATTTCTTACCCACCGAAGTCTTTTCCTTCTGTATCAGGGCGTTGCGAAGGTTCTGCACGCGCGTGTAGTCCTTCATTGCGGGGTGGGCTGCAATGGAGGCATCGAGCTTCGGCAGGTCATACTCCATATCAAAAGCGCCGTTCAGGAAGAAGTAGTAACCGACGGCGTTGTCGGGGTTGGCCGCAACGACCGAGTCGATGTAAGCTGCATAAGCCACCTTCAGGGCATCGAGCCTGGCCTGACGGGTGGAGTCATCGGGGAGAGCTTCCATCTGTTTGTATAACAGGTTCATTCCCTCCTTCGACTTGTCTAACTGAGCGTTGAGAGCGCCACCCTTTATCGAGCCATCCTCATTGATGACAATATCGCCACCTTCGAGTACGAAAGTGCCGCTGCGATGGCCGTCGACAATCACTCGGGCCATCAGAGGCTTCTCAACCTTGCCGGAGAACACAACTTTGCCGTCGGCAACCATCACCGAGTCAATCTTTTCGCCGTTGTCGTAATTGACGATGAACGCAGTCTTGCCGTTCCATTCGGCGGGACATGCCGTAGTCACGGTGTATTGCTCGGCAGTCGGAGCCGACGAGCAGGCCGTCAGCAGCGCGGCTGCAGCAAGGGGGAAAATTCTTAATTTCATTTGCTATTTTTGATTTAAATTGTTATTTTTGCAGAAATTCCGAAATAATTCGCAATCGACCTGCAAAGTAAAGAAAAATTTTGTTGTTATCATATACACACAGCCAAATTTTTCAAAAAAAACTTATGGAACAAAACCTTACAAACGCAATAATCGAGAGCATCCGCAAAAACCGCGGGCTCCCCGCCCTGAGCGACTTCCGCGGGCGCACACTGACCTACGGCGAGCTGGCCACCGCCATAGCCCGTATGCACCTCTTCCTGAAGGGAACCGGCGTAAAACCCGGCGACAAGGTAGCTCTCTGTGCCCGCAACTCCGCCCGCTGGGCTGCATTGTTCCTCGGAGCGTTCACCTACGGCGCGACTGTGGTGCCCCTGCTTAACGAATTCCACCCCGCCAGCGTGGCCGAACTGACACTCCACGCCGAAGCCAAGATACTTTTCACCGAGAAATCCATCGCCGACAACCTCGACATGGACCGGTTGGCGTCGCTCACCGGCGTCGTGGAGATGGACGAGCTCAAGCCGCTGCTCGACCCGACCGGCGTAATCACCGCCGTAAATGAAGGTCTCGACGCAGCGATGAAGAAACTGTTTCCCGAGGGTGTTACCCCCGAGGACCTCAAGCCGACCGTCCGCCCCATGGACGACGTGGCGCTCATAAACTACACCTCCGGCTCCACCGGCAACTCTAAGGGGGTGATGATCACCTACGGCAACCTCTGGAGCAACGTCAGTTTCGCCCTGCGCAAGATTCCGTTCTATGTCCCGGGTGACGGCATGCTCAGCATGCTCCCGCTTGCACACATGTACGGGCTCGTGTTCGAGTTCCTGTTCCCCTTCTGCGAGGGGTGCCACATCACCTTGCTCGGCCGCATCCCGTCGCCGAAAGTGGTGCTCGACGCCTTCGCCGAGGTCAGGCCGAAGATGGTGATCACCGTGCCGCTGGTCATCGAAAAGATTGTGAAATCGCGCGTCTTCCCGGAGCTGAAAAAGCAGCCGGCGAAGTTCCTGCTCTCAGTTCCCGGCCTGCGCAACATCGTCTACTCCAAGGTGCGCAAGCAGCTTCTGGCAGCCTTCGGCGGCAACCTGAAGCAGCTGATTCTCGGCGGCGCCGCCGTCGGAGCGGAGGTCGAGGAATTCCTGCGCAAAATCAAGTTTCCCTTCACCATCGGCTACGGCATGACCGAATGTGCGCCGCTGGTGACCTATGAGTGGTGGGAATCGCAGCGTCCAGGCTCCTGCGGACGTCTGGTCGACGGCATGGAATGGAAAATCGACTCCCCCGACCCCGAACACACCCCCGGAGTGCTCTACCTGCGCGGCGCAAACGTGATGAAGGGCTACTTCCGCAACCCCGATGCCACCGCCGCGGCCATCGACAAGGAGGGCTGGCTCAACACCGGCGACATCGTCAGCCGCGACGCCGACGGATATCTCTACATCCGCGGCCGCGACAAGAACATGATTCTCAGCTCTTCGGGCCAGAACATCTACCCCGAGGAGATTGAAATCGTGCTCAACAACCTGCCCTTCGTGGATGAAAGCATCGTGGTCGAGCGCGACAGGAAACTCGTGGCGCTCGTGCATCCCGACTACGAGGACGCCCGCAAGAAAGGGCTCACGCAGGAGCAGACCGACGCGTCGGTCAAAGCCCTCCTCCCGGAGCTCAACCACCTCGTCCCCGCCTACGCCCGCGTAGCCGACATCGAAATCCACCCCGAAGGCTTCGAGCACACCCCCAAGCACTCCATCCGCCGCTTCCTCTACAAATAACCGGCCAGCTCCGCGCAAGCCCGGAGCGGCAGCCCCTAACCAGGAAGCCCTAATCGCAAGCCCTAATCGCGCGATCACGCGCGATAACTGAACGAAGAAATGCTTAATAGGCTCCTGCCAGCCTTCGGTAACTTTCCTTCTGTTATCGCGCGTGATCGCGCGATTTCAGAACAAAGGATTGCTTAATGGGCTCCAACCAGCCTTCGGTAACTTTCGTTCTGTTATCGCGCGTGTTCGCGCGATAAGTTTGGAAATAAGGCGGCTCGGCTAACACGCGTGTTCGCGCGATTTCGGGGAACGCGATTTCGGGGAAAATGGCGGGTACTACGCTCCCAAGCGCCCCTCCCGGCCCCTGAAACCGCGATTTTTTGGGTTGTTTGTTGGCTGTTTGCCAAAAAAACATTAATTTTGCAGAGAAATACAGAACTATGTCAGAAAGAAAAGTCAGAGTACGTTTCGCTCCCTCCCCTACAGGCCCCCTTCACATCGGCGGCGTCCGTACAGCTTTATATAACTATTTGTTCGCCCGCCAGAACGGCGGCGACATGATTCTCCGTATCGAGGACACTGACTCCCAGCGCTTTGTGCCGGGAGCAGAAGAGTATATCAACGAATCGCTCCAATGGCTCGGCATCGGCATCGACGAAGGTGTCCGTGAAGGGGGCAAATACGGCCCCTACAAGCAGAGCGAGCGCCGCGACATATACCGCGAGCATGTTAAGATGCTCCTCGACGCCGGAAAGGCTTACTATGCCTTCGACACCCCCGCCGAGCTCGAGAAGGCCCGCACCGAGAAGCCCAACTTCCAGTACGACGCCTCGACCCGTCTGTCGATGCGCAACTCGCTGGCCATGCCCAAGGAGGAGGTTGAGAAACTGATTGCCGACGGCACACCCTACGTGGTCCGTTTCCTCATCACCCCCGGCCGCGACGTCAAGGTCAACGACCTCATCCGCGGCGAAGTCTCCATCAACTCCAGCATCCTCGACGACAAAGTGCTCTACAAGAGTGCCGACGACCTCCCCACCTACCACCTGGCCAACATCGTCGACGACCACCTTATGGAGGTCAGCCACGTAATCCGCGGCGAGGAATGGCTCCCCTCCGCCCCCCTGCACGTGCTTCTCTACGAGGCCTTCGGCTGGTCCGACACCATGCCGCAGTTCGTGCATCTCCCCCTGCTGCTCAAGCCCGACGGCAAGGGCAAGCTCTCCAAGCGCGACGGCGACCGCCTCGGCTTCCCCGTATTCCCGCTGGAGTGGCACAACCCCGTCACCGGCGAGGTGTCCTCAGGTTTCCGCGAGAAAGGCTACCTGCCCGAAGCACTCGTCAACTTCCTGGCGCTGCTCGGCTGGAACCCCGGCGACGACACCGAGGTGATGTCCAGGGATGAACTCATCCGCAAATTCTCCTTCGCCCACTGCTCAAAGTCGGGTGCCCGTTTCGCCTTCGAGAAGGGGAAATGGTTCAACCACGAATACCTCATGAACATGCCCGGCGAGAAACTTGCCGAGCTGTTCCGCCCCATACTTGTAGCCAACGGCGTCAACCCCGAGGAATACTCCGCAGAGTACATCGCCGCCGCCCTCGACCTGGTGAAAGGTCGCGCCGAACTGCTTCCCGACCTTTGGGAACAGGGATATTTCTTCTTCAAGGCACCCGACACCTACGCCGAGAAGGATGTGCGCAAGCGCTGGAAACCCGAGACTCCGGAACTGATGCGTCAGCTCGTGGAGATTCTCCGTCAGCTCCCCGACTTCTCGGCCGCCACCGCCGAACCCGTCGTGCTCAAATGGATTACCGACAACGGCTACCATATGGGCAACGTAATGAACGCCTTCCGACTGGCCGTAGTCGGCCAGTGCAAAGGCCCCCACATGTTCGATATCACTCAGCTGTTAGGATGCGAGGAAACCGTCAAGCGCCTCCAGCGCGCCATCGACGCAATCCCCGCCCCCGCCGAGTAAATACACGCGGCGCTCCCCACCACCCTTGCCTCCTCCCCGACCTTAAACACCATCCACCCCCTTATGTCTCAGTTATGAATAGTTCCGATGCCCGTCAACGGCGCCAACAGGAGATTTGCGACATCATAACCTCCACTCCAGTCAAATCGCAGATTGAACTTGCTCAAATCCTCAAAGAACGTGGATTCGACGTAACCCAGGCCTCCCTCTCCCGCGACCTCAAGGCCGTAAACGCCCGTAAATATCCGCGCGGCAACCCCAATGCCCGCTACATCATATTCGAGGAAACCGACCTCGAACGCCTCGGTGAGCTCACCGGCGCCAGCGCCTCCGTGCTCTCCTTCACCCTCTCGGGCAATATGGCCGTGATCAAAACCCGCAACGGCTACGCCAGCGGTCTGGCTTACGATATCGACACCCTTGAGTCCCCCATCATCCTCGGCACCATCGCCGGCGCCGACACCATCATGGCCGTACTCAACGCCGATGCCTCCCGCGAAGAGATTCTGGACACCTTCTCCCAGATTCTCCCCGAGCGAGTCCTCGAATAAGTCCCTGCATCATTTAACAAGTTCGCACGCACGAGCGCCGTTCCGGCTCTCGCGCGTGCGCGCGTATATTCAGTTGTGTTTTTGTGGGGTAAAAGTTTGCCTGTTTCAAGAAAATTTCGTAATTTTGTAACGTAAAACGGCCCGGGAGCCCACGCGGCTCGACCACGCCGTTTTACATTGATTTTCAACAGACTACAATTCTATGTCAGACAATCTTTTTGATTCGGAAAATATCCTTGACCCCGAGGAACTCAAATCCGAGGCCGAATACAGCGCCAGTAACATCCAGGTGCTCGAAGGCCTCGAAGCCGTGCGCAAGCGCCCCGCAATGTACATCGGCGACATCAGCGAAAAAGGCCTCCATCACCTTGTTTATGAGGTAGTTGACAACTCCATCGACGAGGCCCTCGCCGGGTTCTGCTCGCATATCGAGGTCACCATCAACGAGGATAATTCCATAACGGTGGTCGACAACGGCCGCGGCATCCCCGTGGACATGCACGAGAAGGAGCACAAGAGCGCCCTCGAAGTCGTCCTCACCGTGCTCCACGCCGGCGGCAAGTTCGACAAAGGCTCATACAAGGTTTCCGGCGGCCTCCACGGCGTCGGCGTCAGCTGCGTCAACGCCCTGTCGTCGTATCTCCGCGCCGAAGTGCGCCGCGGCGGCAAAATCTACCGTCAGGAATACTCCGTCGGCAAGCCCACCACCGAGCTCACCGTCGTCGGCGAAACCGAAGAACACGGCACCGCCGTAACCTTCCTCCCCGACGCAAGCATCTTCACCGTAACGGTCTACGACTACAACACCCTGGCAAAGCGTCTGCGCGACCTCGCCTTCCTGAACGCCGGCATCACCCTGACCCTTACCGACAAGCGCGACCGCGACGAGCAGGGGAATCCCCGCCGCGAAGTTTTCTACTCCAAGGAGGGCCTCAAGGAATTTGTCCGCTATATCGACTCCTCGAAGGAGGAACTGATTCCCCATGTAATCCACCTGCAGACCGAGCGCAGCGGCATCCCCGTGGAGGTGGCCCTGACCTACAACACCACCTTCAACGAGAACGTATTCTCATACGTCAACAACATCAACACCATCGAGGGTGGCACACACCTCACCGGCTTCCGCCGCGGTCTGACCCAGACCCTCAAGAAATATGCCGAGGACAACAAGCTCCTCGAAAAGGCCAAGGTTGAAATCGCCTCCGACGACTTCCGCGAGGGTCTGACCGCCGTGGTCTCCGTCAAGGTCATGGAGCCGCAGTTCGAAGGCCAGACCAAGACGAAGCTCGGCAACAGCGAGGTTATCGGCGCCGTGCAGACCGCTGTCAGCGAGGCGCTCCGCAACTACCTCGAGGAGCATCCCGCCGAGGCAAAGATGATCGTGAACAAGGTTGTCCTGGCCGCCCAGGCCCGCAAGGCCGCCTACGACGCCCGCGTGAAGGTGCAGCGCAAGTCACCCCTCTGCGGCGGCGGTCTCCCCGGCAAACTCGCCGACTGCTCCAGCCGCACCGCCGAGGAATGTGAGATTTTCCTGGTCGAGGGTGACTCGGCCGGCGGCACCGCCAAGAGCGGCCGCGACCGCCGCTATCAGGCTATCCTCCCCCTGCGAGGCAAGGTCCTCAACGTCGAGAAGGCCATGGAGCACAAGGTATTCGACTCCGAGCAGATCACCAACATCTTCCGCGCCCTGCGCGTGACCATCGGCACCGAGAACGACCCCAAGGAGGCGAACCTCTCGAAGCTCGCCTACCACAAGATCATCATCATGACCGATGCCGATGTCGACGGCGCCCACATCGCCACACTGCTCATGACCCTCTTCTTCCGCCGCATGCGCCCGCTCATCGAGCAGGGTTACCTCTATCTGGCCACCCCGCCGCTGTACAAATGCACCAAGGGTAAGGTCGAGGAATATTGCTGGACCGACCAGCAGCGCCAGGCGTTCGTAGACCAATACGGCCCGCAGACGAAGGTGCAGCGCTACAAAGGTCTCGGCGAGATGTCGGACCAGGAGCTGCGCGACACCACAATGTCGCCGGAGCACCGGTTGCTCAAGCAGGTCCACATCTCCGACGCCGCCGAAGCCGACCGAATCTTCTCGATGCTGATGGGCGAGGATGTCGGCCCGCGCCGTGACTTCATCGAAGCCAACGCCACATACGCCAACATCGACGCCTGATAACCCTACTTCCTGCAACGTTTAACATTTTCGCGATGTTAAACGTTGTATGTATATCAGTGACGGCGTAATACCCAACAGTTACGTGCCCGCTCACTCTCTCTATAAATCACTTTTCCGTGACTATTCATTATGTCAAAGAAAAACAGCAAGAATTCTGCCGAACAGCTCCGCCAGATGGTGGAAACATATGTCTGGGCGCAGAAAAACAACACGTTCAACTATAAGCAGGTTTCGGCTGCCGTAGGCGCCAAATCGCCTGTTACACAGCGCGCTGTAGCCATGCTCCTGGCCGAGATGGCCTTCGACGGAGACCTTCTCGAAACCGAACCCGGCAAGTACAAGGCTCCGGAACGTTCGGCCGTGGCTACCGGCACCTTCGTGCGCCGCTCAAACGGCAAGAATTCCGTAATCACCGACGAGGATTCCGAAGCCATCTTCGTGGCCGAACGCAACTCGCTCCACGCCCTCAACGGCGACCGCGTGAAGATCCACATCGCAGCACGCCGCCGCGGTCAGGAGCCTGAAGGCGAGGTAATCGAGATTATCGAAAAGAAGGAGCAGACCTTCATCGGCACCCTCGAGGTGGAGCGTACCGTAGCTTTCCTCAAGACCGACTCGAAGTTTCTCGCCTGCGATATTTTCATCCCCAAATCCAAACTCAAAGGGGGTAAGACCGGTGACAAAGCCATCGTGAAGATCACCGACTGGCCCGAGGACGCCAAGAATCCCCGCGGCGAGGTAATAGACATCCTCGGCGTCTCGGGTGAAAACACAGCCGAGATGCACGCCATCCTCGCTGAGTTCGGCCTACCCTACAAATATCCCGCCAACGTCGAGAAGGCCGCAGACAGGATTCCCGACGACATCACCCCCGAGGAGATCAGCCGCCGCGAGGATTTCCGCGACGTGACAACCTTCACCATCGACCCCAAGGACGCAAAGGACTTCGACGACGCCCTGTCGATCCGCAAGCTCGACAACGGGAACTGGGAGGTCGGCGTGCATATCGCCGACGTCACCCATTACGTCACCCCCAACACCATCATCGACAAGGAGGCAAAGCAGCGCGCGACCTCGGTTTACCTGGTTGACCGCACTATTCCGATGCTTCCGGAACGTCTCTGCAACGGCATCTGCTCGCTGCGCCCGGACGAGGAGAAGCTGACTTTCTCGGCGATTTTCGAGCTGGACGACGAGGGGAAGGTGCTCAAACGCCACATTGCCCGCACCGTTATCAAAAGCGATCGCCGCTTCACCTACGAGGAGGCGCAGGAGCGCATCGAGACCGGTCAGGGGGACTACACCGCTGAGATTCAGAAGCTCGACCAGCTGGCCAAGGCCCTCCGCGCAGCCCGTTTCGAGAACGGCTCGGTGGACTTCGACCGCGAGGAGGTCCGCTTCGACATCGACGAAAAGGGACATCCCGTAGGCGTATACTTCAAGGAATCAAAGGACTCCAACAAACTGATCGAGGAGTTCATGCTTCTGGCCAACCGCACTGTCGCCGAGACCATCGGCAAACCCGTAGGCCGCAGAAAGGCCAAACCGTTCGTCTACCGAATTCACGATGTGCCCGACCAGACCCGCCTTCAGGACCTCGCGACCGTAGCAGCCGCCTTCGGTTACAAAATCAAGACCTCCGGCACCTCCAGCGACATCAACAAGTCGCTCAACAAGATGCTGCGCGATATCAAGGGTAAAGGTGAGGAGAATTTCCTCTCCGTACTGGCCATCCGCACCATGGCTAAGGCCGTATACACCACTGAGAATGTGGGACATTACGGTCTCGGTTTCGACTATTACACCCACTTCACCTCCCCCATACGCCGTTACCCCGACATGATGGTTCACCGTCTGCTCGAGCGTTACCTCAAGGGGGGACGCAGCGTTGACCCCGACAAGCTCGAGGATGAATGTAAGCACTCCTCCGACATGGAACAGCTCGCCGCCAACGCCGAACGTGCCTCCATCAAATACAAGCAGGTGGAGTACATGCAGGACCATATCTCCGAGGAATACGACGGCATGATTTCCGGCGTGACGGAGTGGGGCATCTATGTGGAACTCACTGAGAATCACTGCGAAGGGCTCGTGCCGATGCGCGACCTCGCCGACGACTACTACGATTACGACGAGAAGAACTACTGCATCCGCGGACGCCGGCGCGGCACCGTCTACCGCCTCGGCGACATGGTGCGGGTTCGTGTGGCCAACGCCAATCTCGAGAAGAAACAGCTTGATTTCCTGTTGGTTGACTCGAGGAACAGCCGTCCGGGCGAGGATGACCTTGGCAGCACGGTAACCGTGCGTCAGGCTCTGGCCAACACCGCCGCAAAGAAGGCTGCCCGCGCCATCCCCCACAAACTCGAGGACTCCGGCCGCAAGCATCACCGCAAGGGGGCGCCCTCCGAGGGGGCCCGTGCCAAGCAGTCTGCCAGCGCCGCCCGAAAAGGAGCCTCCGCTCAGGATGCCGCCCCGAAAAGCGGCAGCTCGCGCAGCGGCAAGGCTTCCGGCAGCGGCAAGACTTCCGGCAGCAAATCCTCCCGTGGCAAGCGCAAGGATGCGCCGCAGTCGAAGTTCCGCTCCTCCCGTAAGAAATAATCCCATCACGATTCAAAGCCACTTCTGAGCATTTCCCGGGCAAACAGTCCCTGCGAATTGACTTCCTCGAACCAGCATCACATTCTTGATGAATAACGGTCTGAAAATCAGCACTGAACAGCGCCAGCAGCTGCGTCTTACGCCGCTGCAGGTGCGCTATGTCAGGATGCTTGAGATGTCGGGCCCGGAATTCGAGGAGGAGGTGCGCAAGGCTGTCGACGAAATGCCTGCCCTCGAGGCTGCTTCCCCGGAAAAAGGGGGACCGGATGACATTTCCGCCACAGAGGACGGCTCCGATTTCACCGAATCCGCCGGCGAGCTTCAGGCCGCCGACTACCGTTCGGAGGACGAAATGCCTGACTATCTCGCCGGACAGATGCACCGCAGCTCGCAAGCCTCGGCCGAGGACTATGTCGAACCGGTTGTCGCAGCCTCGGGCGAGGGGCTCAACGAATATCTGCTCCGTCAGCTCGGCGAGCTGGATATCACTGACGACCAGCGGCTTATCGCCGAGCATATCGTCGGGAATCTCGATGACAACGGCTACATAACCCGCGACCTGCAGTCCATCGCCGACGACATAGCCTTCCGCGAAGGGAAAGAGTTTCCGGTCAGCGTAGTGCGCGATGTCTGGAACATCATCCGCTCCCTCGATCCGGCGGGAATCGCCGCCGCAGATCTCCGCGACTGCCTGCTGCTGCAGCTCAGGCGGATGCCCCGCACGGTCGAAAACCTGGCGGCACTGGAGGTTGTCCGCGACTACTTCGATCTCCTCGCCAAGCGTCATTTTTCCCGGATAAGCAGCGCAATGGGAATCTCCGACGAGCTGATGCGCAGCGTTTTAGCTGTTGTCGAGCGGCTCAATCCGAAGCCAGCCGCCCAGATCGAAGCCGCTGCCGGCGGACGTGCTCCGACAGTCAGCCCCGACTTCCTCGTGGAGGTCGACAACGACGGGCATTTCAACCTCACGCTGCTCAACCGTGTCCCGGAACTGAGCATCGAGGCCTCCTTCGCCCCCGACGCCCCTCTTCCACAGGCCTCTCCGCGCGAGACGGCCGCTGCCCGGCAGTTCCTGCGCCAGAAACGCGACGAAGCCGCGGATTTCATCCAGATTGTCAGCCTGCGTCAGCAGACTCTGTTCAAGGTGATGGAAACCGTTCTGAAGTTTCAGAAGGCGTTCTTTCTCACTGAGGATGAATCGGTTATCCAGCCGATGGTGCTCCGCGAAGTGGCCGATGCCGCCGGGCTGGACCTCTCGGTGGTTTCCCGGGCGACACAGGGGAAATATGTTGCGACCGCCAGCGGAGTATATCCGCTGAAAATGTTCTTTAACGAACGGCGCAGCAAGGAGTTACCCACTGACGGCACCCCCGACGACAACACCACCCACCGCCTGATTGCGGCCATGCGGCAGGCCATCGGTTCGGAGGACAAACAGCATCCGCTGAGCGACGAAGCCCTCACCGCCCTGCTCCGCAGCCAGGGGCTCGACATCGCCCGCCGGACTGTCGCGAAATACCGCGAGAAACTCGGGTTCCCCGTTGCCCGTCTGCGCCGCGGCCTCTGAATACAATTTCAAACACTGACAAATCAATCTGTTATGAAATTTCTTATAGCAATTGCAAAAATATTTTCCACGCTGTTCTCGCCGCTGCTGATGGGCACCTACGGAGTGGCATTGGCAATGACCCTTTCGTTTCTCTGCCTGATTCCCGCCGCAACAAAAATTTCGGTGATATTCGCGACGTTCGTCGCTTCTGCCGTCATTCCCATCATCCTGATTTTCATTCTCCACAAGCTCGGAATAATCAGGGACCCGATGCTCAACGACAAAGGGGACCGCACATGGCCGTATATCATTGAAATCATGAGCTTTATCGGCGTCGCAGTCTATTTTTACTGCATCAACGCACCTACATGGCTGATGCTGTTCATGATCGGCGGAACCCTGGCACTGATAATCCTGACGGTGGTGAACCGCTGGTGGAAAATCTCCGGCCACGCCACCGGCGTGGGGGGACTCTGCGCGATGGTTTTCTTTCTGATGATCAGCGGTAACAGCATTTTCTCGCTGCAGTGGGAGTTCATGGTGATACTGCTCCTGGCAGGCGCCGTCTGCTCCTCGCGGCTGCTGCTCGAGCGCCACACACTCGGTCAGGTAGCTGCCGGATTCCTCAACGGATTCCTTTGCGTGCTCATCCTGCCATTGCTTCTTCAGGCTCAGCAGCTCCCGCCTGCCGTTCAGATTGTGATGTAAGACCGCGCATCTCAGGACGTTGTAATTTACTGATTTAAACCGCATTATCAGTTCTATTTAAACCGCATTATCAACTTTCTTCAACAATATTTCCGATGAAACCCACCGTATCAATCATAATGGGAAGCACTTCCGACCTTCCCGTAATGAAAAAAACCGCCGACTTCCTCAACTCCATGGAGGTACCCTTCGAGATGCTCGCCCTCTCGGCTCACCGCACCCCCGCTCAGGTGGCTGAATTCGCCGAGAACGCTGCCTCGCGCGGCGTGAAGGTGATTATCGCCGGTGCCGGTATGGCCGCCGCCCTCCCCGGTGTCATCGCCGCCATCACCCCGCTGCCTGTTATCGGTGTGCCCCTCTCGGCCACCCTCAGCGGTCAGGACGCCCTCTACTCCATCGTTCAGATGCCCCCCGCCATCCCCGTGGCAACCGTCGGAATCGACGGCGCAATGAACGCCGCTGTCCTCGCCGTCAGGATTCTTTCGCTGTCAGATGCCTCGCTGTCAGAGCGTTATGCCAAGTACTGCTCCGAACTCAGCAACAAAATCGTCAAGGCAAACAAGGACCTCGCCGAAATCAAATACGATTTCAAGGTCAACTGAGCCGGCGCTTTATCTTCTTCAATCAGCTGGTTAGCAGCACTTTGGCAAATGGCTATCAATGCTTCGACAAAGCTGTTGCCAGCCAGATAATTTCAGTAAAAAACATAAAGCCATCTGTAAGCATCAGCTTATGAGCGTTTTTGATTATCGCCGCCGCCCAACGACCACCACTCACGTCGGAGCGGTGGAAATCGGCTCTGACTTCCCGGTCAGAATCCAGTCGATGAACAACACTTCGACCATGGACACCGAAGGTTCCGCGGCTCAGATCGAACGGATTGCCGCCGCAGGCGCCGACATCGACCGCCTCACGGCCCAGGGTGTGCGCGAAGCTGCCAACCTCGCAGAAATCAAGAAGTTATGCCGCGAGCACGGCTGCAACATCCCCTTAGTCGCCGACATCCATTTCAACCCGAAAGCCGCCGAGGAGGCCGCCCTACATGTCGAGAAAGTGCGCATCAACCCGGGCAACTTCGTAGACCCCGGCCGCACATTCATCAAACTCGAATTCACCGACGAGGAGTATGCCCGCGAACTCGAGAAAATCGAGAACCGCTTCGGTCCGTTCCTGGAGCTTTGCCGCCGGAACCACACCGCAATCCGCATCGGCGTGAATCACGGCTCCCTCTCGGACCGAATCATGAGCCGTTATGGCGACACTCCCGCCGGAATGGTGGAGAGCGCAATGGAGTTCCTGCGCGTCGCCGTCAAGCATGATTTCAGCGATATCGTAATCTCCATAAAGGCCTCGAACACAGTGATTATGGTCGAGACCGTGCGCCGTCTGGTGCGCGCAATGGACGCCGAGAATATGCACTTCCCGCTCCACCTCGGAGTCACCGAGGCCGGCGACGGCGAAGATGGCCGAATCCGTTCGGCTGTCGGCATCGGCACTCTCCTCGCCGAGGGTATCGGCGACACAATCCGCGTTTCGCTCAGCGAAGCTCCTGAAGCGGAAGTACCTGTAGCAAAGGAACTTGCCGATTACATCGCAGGCCGCGCCGACGCTCCTGCGGTCGAAGGGGAATTCGCTCCGGGCTACGACATAGTGATGCCCACCCGCAGGCCGACCGACGCCGTCGGCATCGTCGGAGGCACCAACGTCCCCGTCGTCCTCGGCTACGACGAAATTCCCGCCGGAAATCTCATCTTTTCCGAAGAGCCCCGATGCTCAGAAGGTCCCCGGCGCTCGGAGAATCAGATTTTAGTGCTGAAATCCACCCACGCCAACCCGGTTGCAGACCTTTCGGCAAGAATTCACAAGCTCTGGACTGCCGGTGACCGCCGCCCGGTCATCGCCTCGCTGGACTACACCGGAGCTACCGCCGAACAGACCGTAATCCGTGCTTCGGCTGACTTCGGACCGCTGTTAATCAACGGATTAGTCGATGGGGTCGAGATTGTCAACCCCGCGATGTCCCCTGAGCAGCTCCATAACCTCGCCCTCGGCATCCTGCAGGGAAGCCGCCGCCGCGTCACCAAGACGGAGTTCGTCTCCTGTCCGGGTTGCGGCCGCACGATGTTCGACCTGCAGTCCACGGTCGCCCGCGTCAAGGAGGCCACAGCCAACTATCCCGGCCTGAAAATCGCCGTCATGGGCTGCATCGTCAACGGTCCCGGCGAGATGGCCGACGCCGATTACGGCTACGTCGGCGCCGGTGTCGGCAATGTTTCCCTCTACCGCGGCAAAGAATTGGTAGAGAAGAACATACCCTCCGCCGAAGCCGTTGAGCACCTCATTGCACTCCTCCGCCGCGACGGCCGCATCAAATAAATTTTCAGCTTGCATAATTCCCACCGGGGCCGTCAATCCAAGAGATTTGACGGCCTCGCAATCTGATTGTTATGGAAAAAACGTCGGTAGTTTTTGAACTTGACGGGGGCATGAAGCTCCTTTGCCGCCGGGCACCGCTGGTGCTCGAATACTTCGGCGTGGACGTGAATGTCGGCAGCCGCGACGAGACCGCCGGACGCTTCGGGCTGGCGCACTTCGTGGAACACACCATTTTCAAGGGGACCCTGAACCGCCGCGCCTGCCACGTCATCAACCGCATGGAAGCGGTCGGCGGAGAACTTAACGCGTTCACCACCAAGGAGGAAACCAACGTCTACGCCATCGCGCCGAAGGGGAATCTCGACCGCGCCGTGGAACTAATCGCCGACCTCGTCATCAACTCCACATTTCCGGCTGCCGAACTCGACCGCGAGCGCGAAGTGGTCCGTGACGAAATCGACAGCTATCTCGACACCCCCTCCGAGGCTGTCTACGACGACTTCGAGGACCTGTTCTATGCCGGCAGTCAGCTCGGCCACAACATCCTCGGCACCGACCGCGACCTCGACACATTTGACTCAGCGGTCTGCCGCAACTATCTGACAAACAATTTTGTAGCACCGCGGATGGTGGCTTATTACCTCGGCCCGGAGGAGCCTGAGAAGGTTCTCCGCAGGGTCAAGACCCGCTTCGCTCCGCTCCCCGTCAGCGGCAACGCCATCAACCGCGTGAAGCCGGCTCCCGCCGCGTCCTTCAACCTGCGCCGCAACACCGACAGCCATCAGAGCCACACCGTCCTCGGGGCTGCCATCCCCGGCATCAATGCCGGAGACCGTGAGGCCATATCGCTGGTTACCAACATCTTGGGAGGCCCGGGGATGAACTCCCGGCTGAATGTGTCGCTGCGCGAGCGCCGCGGTCTGGTCTACACAGTCGAGGCTTCCACCACACTTTTCAGCGACTGCGGACTGTTCAACATATACTTCGGCTGCGACCCCGACGACCGCGACCGATGTCTCGACCTGGTTTTCAAGGAGTTGACAAAGATTGCCGACCAGCCGCTGACACCCCGCGCCCTGGCCGCCGCCAAAAAGCAATACCTCGGTCAGCTCCTCGTAAGCTCCGAAAATCTCGAGCAAATCATACTCTCCGGCGCCCGGGCGCTGCTGCTGACCGGACGCGTCCGTCCACTCGATGAAATCCGTGAGTCCATCGAAGCAATCACTCCCGCCACGCTTCAGGAAGCCGTCGCGATGCTGCGCCCCGAGCTATGCTCGGTACTTTCGCTGGGATGATTTTGCTTAAATTTTCTACCTTTCCAAGAGAAAACATACCGCGAAAATAGGCATTTACCGAATTTTTAGGAAATTTTCCTCAAAAAATAGTGCTATTTTAAAATAATTCAGTATATTTGCGAAAACTTCTATCTGTTCCGAGATGAAAAATTCCAATTTAGACTGGTCCACACTCGGTTTTGGCTATGTACCGACCGATTACAATGTCCGCTGCTGGTATCGCGACGGCAAGTGGGGCGAAATCGAGGTTTCCTCCTCCGACACCATCGACATTCACATCGCTGCCACCGCTCTCCACTACGGTCAGGAAATTTTTGAAGGGCTCAAGGCCTTTCGTGGTAAGGACGGCAAAATCCGCGTTTTCCGTCCTGAAGAAAACGCCAAACGCATCCGCGAGTCTGCCCGCGGTCTGCTGATGGCTGAGCTCCCCGAGGAGAAGTTCCTGGAGATGGTCCGCAAGGTTGTGGCCCTCAACGAGCGGTTCGTACCCCCCTACGGTTCCGGCGCTTCGCTCTATATCCGTCCGCTCGAAATCGGCATGACAGCCGCAGTCGGTGTGAAACCGGGTAAGGAATACTGCTTCATCATGTTCGTAACCCCCGTAGGCCCCTACTTCAAGGAGGGTTTCAAACCCACCAACATCTGCATCATGCGCGACTACGACCGCGTGGCTCCCAAGGGCACCGGTCGTTGGAAAGTCGGCGGCAACTACGCCGCATCGCTCGGCGCCGGCGAACACGCCCACGAGCTCGGCTACTCCGCAGTCCTCTATCTCGACCCCAAGGAGAAGAAATACCTCGACGAATGTGGCCCCGCCAACTTCTACGCCATCAAGGACGGCAAATATATCACACCCGCATCCGACTCCATCCTTCCGTCGATTACCAACAAGTCGCTGATGGATCTCGCCCGCGACTTCGGCATGGAGGTTGAACAGCGCCACATCACAGTCGACGAAATCCCCGACTTCGAGGAAGCTGCTGCCTGCGGCACCGCCGCCGTGACATCCCCCGTCGGCGAAATCCACGACCTCGACACCGGCAAGAAATACGTCATCGCCAAGGACGGCAAACCCGGCCCCATCACCACCCGTTTCTACGAGACCCTGTCGGCCATCCGTCTCGGCGAAGCTCCCGATACCCACAACTGGAACATGGTTCTGGACCTCTGATTCTCCGGTCCGGTTCCCCGCCAAGTTCTTTAACTGAACTATATGTTCGATTATCAGCGAATTATCGATAAATATTATCCCGAAGGGTCACCCCTTCGGGATATTTATATGCGCCATTGCCGACAGGTTGCCGACAAGGCGCTCGCCATCGCCGACCGCCTCAGCCTGCCACTTGACCGCGAAGATATCGAGGCCGCGGCGATGCTCCACGACATCGGCATTTTCCAGACCGACGCCGCCGGCATCCATTGCCACGGCACCGAGCCATACCTCCGCCACGGACTCCTCGGCGCCGACCTCCTGCGCCGCGAAAACGCCCCGGAGGTGTATGCCCGCGTAGCCGAGCGCCACACCGGCGCCGGACTGACCCGCGAGGACATCATTGCCGATGACCTTCCGCTCCCCCTCGACCGCTCCTTCATGCCCAAAACCACTCTGGAGCGCCTCATCTGCTACGCCGACAAATTCTTCTCGAAATCCGGCGACATGCAGGAGAAGCCCCTCCCGCGGGTTCTCATCTCCATGACTAAGTTCGGTCCCGACTCCCTCGCCCGCTTCCGCGCCCTCCACTCCGAGTTCTCTCAGGAGTAACCGAGGTCCTCAGTCTACTGGTTCCCTCAGGGCGAGCAGCGCTCTTGCCCCCCAGGGATCCCATTACAGTCCCCTTCAGGGCGAGCCGCGCCACCGTCATCCCTCAGGGCGAGCCGGGCGTTAAGCAAATTTTGAATAATTAAAGTTAAATATCATTAAAAACCGCTTTGGAGTGTATTCCGGGGCGGTTTTGTTGTATTTGAGACTACCATGTTACGGCTTTTTTTACTAAATTTGCATTGTAATATGGAATAGTGTGAACCGACGGTTGCGGTTCGCCTCAAACGCTCCATTCCCACATATATTTCTCTCCCCTTAAATCTCCCCAACGGCTCCCAAGCCACTCTACAAAGGCGCTTAAGTCCTCCAATCAGGCGCGGAAGCCCTCCCTCCCCTCTCCAATTGCCGGCACCAAACTGGCTGTGGCGCAGCGTTTTACGCAGCGTAGGCCCGGCTGCCGATGACCCCGCTATAAAAAAAACAACATAAATGACAGGTAAATGGAATTATTTACCCCTGACACAAAAAGAACAGCTGATCGAGACGGAGCTCGCCAAACGCTACGCCTCGGTCCCCCCTGTGAGCCGGCTGCTGGTCGAGCGAGGGATTTCTTCAGTGGAAGAAGCTGAACGCTTCTTCCATCCCCAGCTGAAGAATCTCCACGACCCGTTTCTGATGCCCGATATGGACAAGGCTGTCGAAAGGCTCAACAGAGCCTTGGGGTCAAAGGAGAAAATAATGGTCTACGGCGACTATGACGTCGACGGCACTACCGCCGTCGCGCTGGTCTATAAGTACCTCCAGAATTTCTACTCCAACATCGAGTATTTCATCCCCACCCGCTACGAGGAAGGGTATGGAATTTCCGCCGAAACTATCGACGACTTCGCCGAACAAGGCGTAAAGCTCGTCATCATCCTTGACTGCGGAATCAAGGCAAACCTCGAAATCGCCCATGCCCGCGAGCATGGCATCGATTTCATCATCTGCGACCACCACGTCCCCGACGAGGAACTGCCGCAGGCCGTGGCAATCCTCAACCCGAAGATGCCCGGCAGTACGTATCCCTGCCCCCACCTCTCAGGCTGCGGCGTAGGGTTCAAACTCATGCAGGCATTTTCGCTCTCGAACGGTATCCCCCAGAATGACCTCGAAGGGATGCTCGACCTTGTGGCCGTATCCATAGCCGCCGACATCGTGCCGATGGTCGACGAGAACCGCATCATGACCTTCCACGGCCTCAAGCGCCTGAACTCCAACCCGAACGTAGGTCTCCGCGCCATCATCCGCATCTGCGGTCTCACCGGCAAGGAAATCTCGATTTCCGACGTGATCTTCAAAATCGGGCCACGAATCAACGCCTCCGGGCGCATGCAGTCGGGACGCGAGGCCGTAGACCTGCTCGTCAGCCGCGACTTCAACGACGCCTGCCAGAAAGCAAAGGCCATCGACCAGTATAACCGCGACCGCAAGGAACTCGACAAGCGCATCACCGAGGAGGCCAACGCCATCCTCTCGCAGCGCATCGAGGCCGGCAGCGAGAAGAAATCAATCGTCATCTTCAACAAGAACTGGCACAAAGGGATCATCGGCATCGTGGCATCCCGTCTCACCGAGCTCTACTACAAACCCTCGGTGGTCCTGACCTTAGCCAACGGGCTCGTCACCGGCTCATCCCGCTCTGTGCAGGGTTTCGACATCTACAGCGCCGTCGACTCCACCCGCGACCTGCTGGAAACCTTCGGCGGCCACACCTACGCCGTCGGGCTTTCGCTCAAGGAGGAAAACATCCCGGAATTCACCCGCCGTTTCGAGAAATACGTGGCTGACCACATCCTCCCGGCGCAGATGAAGCCGACCAACAATATCGACGCCATCATCACCTTCTCGGAAATTACCCCCGAGTTCATCGCCACCCTCCGCCGCTTTAACCCCTACGGCCCGGGGAACAACAAACCGGTGTTCCTGGCGCGCAACGTCATGGACTTCGGCACATCGAAGCTCGTAGGCAAACAGCTGGAACACATCAAGCTGGAGCTCATGGACGACACCTCGGGCAAGGTCTTCAACGGCATCGCCTTCAACAAGGCCCATCTCTTCGAGAGAATCCACGCCGGCCACCGCTTCAACATCTGCTTCACCATCGAGGACAACAAACGGCAGCCCTCGCACAACGCCATCCAGCTTCAGATCAAAGAAATCCAGCTGGTCTGACCCCTCCAATCCCTGAAAACCAAGACATCCAGCTGGTCTGAGCATTCAACCATAATCGAGTAGGAGGCAAGCACTAATCACCGGTGTTTGCCTCCTACTTGATTGTGTGTGTTTCAGTATGTCAGATATATTGCAGATTGATATTGCTGTTTGATATCGCTGTTTGATATTGCAGATTGATATCGCTGTTATTTGCTTGGGGTCACAGAATCTGGCTGCAGAGAGTCGACTTCGGTGAGGTTGGCAGCGATGGCATCCTCCGGGAGATTGTAGTTCTGGAGGTCGCCGGCGAGGTATTTGTCGTAGGAGGCCATATCGACCAGACCGTGGCCCGAGAGGTTGAAGAGTATCACCTTCTCCTCGCCGGTTTCTTTGCATTTGTTCGCCTCTCGGATGGCAGCGGCAATGGCATGGCATGATTCAGGAGCGGGGATGATCCCCTCGGCGCGGGCGAAGAGCACTCCGGCATCGAACGATTCGAGCTGATTGATGTCAACAGCCTCCATCAGACCGTCCTTAAGCAGCTGGGACACAATCACTCCGGCGCCATGGTAACGCAGTCCGCCGGCGTGGATGTTTGCCGGAGCGAAGTTATGTCCGAGGGTAAACATCGGCAGCAGCGGGGTGTATCCGGCCTCGTCGCCGAAGTCGTATCTGAACTTGCCGCGGGTCAGTTTCGGACAGCTGGCAGGCTCGGCAGCCACAAAACGGGTGTGGTCCTTACCCTTCTCCCCCTTGATTTTGTGGCGCATGAAGGGGAACGCAATGCCGCCGAAGTTACTGCCGCCGCCGAAACAGGCGATCACAACGTCGGGGTACTCCCCGGCCATCTCCATCTGTTTCTCGGCCTCGAGTCCGATAACAGTCTGATGCAGAGCTACATGATTCAGCACCGACCCGAGGCAATATTTGCAGTTCGGGGTAGTCCGGGCCAGCTCAACGGCCTCGGATATCGCAGTTCCGAGCGAGCCCTGATTGTTGGGGGTCTTGGTCAGGATATCCTTGCCGGCGCGGGTCGACATCGAAGGGGACGGGGTCACCTGCGCCCCGAAAGTCTGCATGATGCTGCGGCGATAGGGCTTCTGTTCGTAGGAAATCTTCACCTGATAAACGGCGGATTCGATGCCGAACATGCTGGCGGCGTAGGCCAGCGAAGCACCCCACTGCCCGGCGCCGGTTTCGGTTGTGATATTCGTAACTCCCTCCTGCTTACAGTAATAGGCCTGCGGAATTGCGGAATTCAGCTTGTGGGAACCCATCGGCGATACGCTCTCGTTCTTGAAGTAGATGTGGGCCGGAGTGCCGAGCGCCTTCTCTAATTCATAAGCACGAACCAGGGGCGTCGAGCGGTAGAATTTGTATTTTTCACGCACCTCACCGGGAATTTCAATCCAGGCGTCGGTCTCATTCAGCTCCTGATTGCTGCATTCGCGGGAGAAAATCGGATAAAGATCTTCGGCCGAAAGCGGCTGCTTCGTTTTGGGATTAAGCGGCGGCAGCGGTTTGGTTGTCATATCGGCCTGTATATTATACCAGAAACGGGGGATTTCCTCCTCGTCAAGGAAGTAACGTTTGCGCTGTTCTTTCATAACACTTACTTATTATCTTTAAAAAATGATTTCAACGCCGCAAAGTTACGAGTAAATTCCAAATCTCCAAACAATTTGGCAACATAAATGCATAAAAACAGCAAATATTTTCCATTTGCTAATTTTATGCAATATTTATGCAAAGTTTATGCAATGCTTACAGTTCGTCGAGCTCCTCGGCCTCACGCTCGAGGATCGAAGCGGCCAGCGAGTCGCCGGTCTGCACGATGGAGACCAACGGGTACAGCTTGCGGGCGACGTCGTAGCTTTTGCAGTCCTCGAGGGAGTTCTGGTTGACACCCCAGGCGCCCATGTGCCAGCGGATTGCGAGCATTTCGGCATCGCTGAGTTCGAGGCCGGAGCAGAGCACAACCACCAGCGACTTCTCGCCGTGGCCCATCGGGAAGTTCTTGTAAGTCAGCTTGTAACCCTCGCTGTCCTCCCATTGGCCGAGAGCGTTTTTCTTCTTCTTCACCGAGCGGCGGTAGATATCAGCCTTGCAGACATCATGGAGGAGCGCGGCGATGATGATGCTGTCGCGCGTAATCTCCTTGTCGAGAGTGGGTTCCAGCGGTTTCATCGCTTCCCAGACAGCCAGCGCTGCCTTGGCTACATTGAGCGAATGTTGGGTAAGGCCCCCTTCGACATTAAGGTGATGGTTGGCCGACGCGGGGGCGTCGAAGAACCCGAGGCGTTCGATTTCCTCGATTACATAGTCGACCCCTTCGCGCTCGGTCGATTTGAGCATTTCAATGAATTCGGCCTTTACAGCCTCTTTGTCTATCTTCATAAGCAGTTAATTTTCAATAGTTTGGTTACCGGCATACCGTAAGTTCATCCCCTACGGAGGCATATCCTAAATCACGGATTACCATTTGAGGGAAATCGAGACGGAAGACATGGCTCCGGGCATCGGCGGTTTCAGCTTGGCGAGCCGGATTTCGCCGCCGAGAACCTCCGGGAACTCCTCGACTATGGCATTCCGGAGCTTAACAACCACGGTTTCAAGCAGATTGCAAGGCTCCGCCATAACTCGGCCAATAGTTTCAGCCACTGTGGAATAGTCGAGAGCGAAGGCAATATCGTCAGATTCCGCGGCGGCCTGCATATCATATCTGAGCCTCGCGGTAACCTCGAAAATATTACCCACGATGCGCTCCTGCCGGGCGACACCATGCCGGGCAAACAACCTAAGTCTCTCTATTTCAACGATTCCTTCGACCATTTTCAAAACAAATATAGTTACCGTCTAACCGACAGGTCTGCAGCGACGCACCTTCAAGCGTCAGCATTAATGCCTTCGAATGTCAACATTAATGCATTCAAGCGTCAGCTTAAACGTCTTCGAGCGTCAGCATTAACGCCATAGCGTGTCAGCATTAATTGAATACAAAGTTAAGCATTTCACACTATTTATAGCGGATTTTCAGCCGATTTTTTGTAACTTTGTTGGTCGAAAGGCAAATCCGAGTCTTTTGCCTTTGCGAAAATTATCAGATTTCTCTGCAAAAATGTATTTTTCTTTCTACAATATATTTCCGATAGTGTGGGTGTGCTTAGGTGTAGCCGTGCTTGCAGTCCTCTGGTTGTTAATCATTTACCGCTCAGCCACTAAGATTCGCCTCACCCCGTCGGAAGCCGAAGAGCCGCAGGATGGCGCCGAAAACGCCCTCCCCGACGACCTCCCTACGGTGTCTGTAATCGTTTACGCCAACGACAACGCCGCCGAACTGCGGCGGTCGCTCCCCGAACTGCTTGCGCAGGAATATCCGCAGGATAAAATGGAGGTTATCGTGGTCAACGACGGCTCGGTCGAGGATGTAACCGACGTCGTGAACTATCTTTCGCAGGAGCACCACAACCTGTACCTCACCTTCGTGCCGGAGGAAGCCTGCAACCTGAGCCGCAAGAAACTCTCTGTGTCACTGGGCGTTAAAGCCGCGCGCAACGAAGTCGTAGTGCTCACCACCGCCGAATGTCGTCCTGTGTCGAAGCGCTGGCTGCTCGATATGTCCACCCCCTTCACCGCCGCCGGCGGCAGCAAGGATGTGGCCCTCGGACGCGTCGCAATCACCGGAATTCACTCCCCCGGCCTCCGGTTCAGTCAGGCCGCCATAACAGCCACTTGGCTCAAAGCCGCCATGCGCCGCCGTCCCTACCGCGGCACCGGCTTCAACCTCGCCTACCGACGCCGGTTGTTCTTCGAAGTCAAAGGGTTCTCACGCTCGCTTAATCTCCACAACGGTGACGACGATATTTTTGTGAATCAGATAGTTACAAGAGACAACACCGCCGTGGTCCTCACCCGCGACTCGCTTATGCGCGCCTCGTTCCAACGAGCCGACCACGTGTTCCGCGACATCCGTCTGGCCCACAGTTTCACCGCCCGTTTTCTCCCGAAAGGGGCCCGACGCCTGATGGGGATCAGCACCGCAATGATGTGGCTTTGGGTTGCCGCCACGGCCGCAGGGTGCGTGTTTTCGCTCCCCAATTATTTCCCGGCATGCATTTTCGCCGCGCTGATTCCGATTCTATGGATTCCTCTGACTGTCAATTGGTTGCGCACCGGTCGCGCGCTCGGGCTGAAACTGTCGGCGCCGCTGCTGTGGTGGGAGATGCTCTGGCGATGGATCTCCACGCTGAGCTGCCGTCTGAAATGCAACAGCGCCAAACGCCGTAATTACACCTGGCACCACGTCTGACGCCTCTCTCCTCCCCACTTACTGACCCTGAATCTTACTCCAATGAGCTCATTTCCAAGATATTTCCGCATATTTCTCTGCTGTCTGATTGCCGCGCTTGTGGCCTTCTCCCCCGATTTCGACGCCGACGCCGCCTCGAAGCGCAAGCGCACAAAATCGTCGAAGGTCTCCAAACGCTCAAAACGCAAGCGCTCCAAGCGCCGCTCGAAGTCCAAGCCGGCCCTGCCGGTTGTGGTGCTCGGCTCCACCGACCCCATCGACGCCCCGGAACCGTTCGTCACCCTCCCCTCGGTTCAGGATGCCCCGCAGGGTCTCGACGGACGCACTATAGCTGTCTGGCCCAGCCACGGCAAATATTTCTCAGGAGGATGGATCTGGCAGCGCCCGAAGCTGTTCGGCACCGTCGAGGATATGCTCTCGCGCAGTTTCGTAGACTCATACATCGTGCCGATGCTCGAGAACGCCGGCGCATACGTGATGATTCCGCGCGAACGCGATTTCTCGCACAGCGCCACGGTCATCGACCTTGACTGGTCGACGCCCGGAGCACGGTTCTCCTCGAAATCCGGCAAATACAAGTGGGAAAACATGGGCGATTCCACCGGTTTCGGACACCGGAAGGAGTACCTGACCCAGGGCGACAACCCCTTCGTGGCGGGAGCCTCCGGCAAGGTCAGCACCGTAACGCCGAAAGATTCCGCAAATGCCTCATACGCCGAATGGTACGGCCGCGCGCCCGAAAAGGGGAAGCGAGCAGTCTATGTCTCATATCAGTCCTACCCCAACAGCGCCACGGATGCCACCTACACCGTCAACCACCTCGGCGGCTCGTCGCAGGTAGTTGTAAATCAGCGTATGGGGGGCGGCACATGGGTCTACATCGGCTCTTATCCGTTCTCCGGAGAAGCCACCGACAAGCCTCTGGTGACCCTCTCGAACATCTCCGAAAACAAGGATGCCGTGGTTTCGGCCGATGCCGTTAAAATCGGCGGCGGTATGGGGCCGGTGGCCCGCAACAGCTCCGGGTCGCCCCGGCCGTCGGGTCTTCCGGCTTTTCTCGAAGGGGCCCGTTACTACATCCAGTCAGCCGGGTTCCCCGACACAATCTATTCTCCGAACCGGGGCGAAACGGACTACAAGGACGACTACATGTCGCGTGCCCACTGGGTCAACCATCTGACCGCCGGCTCGGTGCTTTTCCCTGATACTCTGGGGCTTAAAGTTCCCGTAGACATGGCACTCGCCTTTCACACCGACGCCGGAGTCCGCACCGATTCAACCGTGGTCGGGACCCTCGGCCTGTACTCCACCGACGACGGCAAACCGCTCGGCAACGGCACTTCGCGCTACGCCAACCGCGACCTCGTGCAGGCTGTTACCGGACAGGTAATCAAGGACATACGCGCAACCTACAACCCCAACTGGACTTCCCGCAGCTGCCTCGACCGCAAATACTTCGAAGTGCGCGAAACAAAGGTTCCGGCCATGATTATCGAGCTGCTGTCGCACCAGAATTTCGAGGACATGAAGCACGCCCTCGATCCGGGATTCCGTTTCCTCGTGGGGCGCGCGATATACAAGGGTGTACTGCGATTCCTCGCGGAACGCTACGATCAGCCCTACACCGTTCAGCCGCTACCGGTTCAAAATTTCGCCATCAAAGCCGACGGAAAGGGGTATTACAACCTCGTCTGGGAGCCTGTCAACGACCCGTTGGAGCTGACTGCCAAGCCGTCATATTACATTGTGTATGAGGCGACTGCCGACCGCGGATTCCATCCTGTGGCTGTCACCCAGCTCCCCTCCTGGTCCACACTGATCAACGACGACAAGATTCAC
This sequence comes from uncultured Muribaculaceae bacterium, assembly GCA_902494515.1. GTDB lineage: Bacteria > Bacteroidota > Bacteroidia > Bacteroidales > Muribaculaceae > UBA7173. The sequence continues at coordinate 38,394 of CABUTS010000016.1, forward strand.
GCCTATTATATCGTCGCCGGCAACGACGGCGGCACATCCTTCCCCTCTGAAACCCTCGCGCTCTATGACCGCAACCACCAGATGCCCTCGGTGGAGATTGTGAACGGCTTCACACGCGTTTCCGGGCCCGAATGGACCGACGGCGAGGGGCATGCCGGATTCGATTTCGATAACCATTTCGGCGTTCCGGACCGCCGCGACGTCCATTATATCGGCCATCAGTGGGACTTCGACCCCAGCTCGAAGCTCGGCCGCGGCCGAATGGGGTTCGGCGAATGTTCCGACACCGAGGCCACCCGTGAAATTACCGGCAACACCTTCGACTACCCGCTGATCCACGGCGAAGCACTGAAGAAAGCCGGCCGCGGCTTCGTGTCGTCGAGCCTCGGAGCTTTCGTGAAGTCCACGGCCACCCCGAAAGCTGTTGACCTGATTCTCGGTCTCCAGAAAACCACCCGCAGGGCGTCGCAGCGCAAGCGTTACTATCAGCCCCTCAACGGACCGCTGCGCCGGCGGCTGGCGCAGTATCAGCGCAACGGCGGAACTCTCCTGATATCAGGCTCTTACCTCAGTTCCGAGATAGCGCAGGCCGACTCGCTGACCCGCGATTCCGTCGGCACCTTCGCCCGTGATTATCTCGGCTACCAGCCGTTCTTAGTCGGCGACTCCGTTATGGAAGTTCCCGTCGCAACCCGCGATTACAAGATTCTCGGCAATGTCACCGCCAAGGGTGCTCCGTCGCTGAAAGCCACGCGGTTAGCTTCGCTCAACAACTGCAACTGGGTCGGCGCCGGGATGCCGCAGGCTATCAGTCCCGCCGACCGGAACGGTCAGGTGCTCGGACGTTTCAGCGACACCGGTTATCCGGCCGCAATTGCCGTTGAAGGGAATCGGCGTCTGCCGGGAACAAACGTCGACCTCAAGGGGCGCGTAGTGATTGCCGGGTTCCCGATTGAGGCGATGGAAAGCCCCGAAGCCCGCGAAGCCCTGATGGCCGATGCAATGATGTATCTTATTGGTACTGAATCCACTGCGCCCGAAATCGAGAGCAAATCCGCCACGCCGACCGGCAAGGCGGTGAAGGCAAAGGGTAAGAAAAACAAGAAGGAGAAAAAATCAAAAAAGAAGAAGGAGAAGGCTCCGCAAAAGAAAGCCGCCCCCAAAAAGCCCGCTCCCCCAAAAGCGACTTCCAAAAAGGAGACCGCCGGCAAGGAGGCGCCCAAGCAAGATGACGCTCCCGCCCAGAAGGACCCCTACAGCAATTCCACCAAAAGACCGCACGCCGTGCCCCGCAATCATAATTAATTGATTATCAAACATCTGACACCATGACAACAGAGCCATATACAACCCTGACGGTGAATCCGGCAATCTCCACACAGGAACTCCAGAATCTACTTGAGGATGCCTCCGATGAGGGCTCCAAGTATATTTTCATTCAGCTTGAAGGATATGATATCGACCTACCGAAGGAGTCAGTCCGACGGTTCCTTCAAGTCGCCGAAGACACCGGTGCAAGCCTGGTGTTCAGCGATTTCCGCGACAAGAATGCTGAGGGGAAACTGACGGCGCACCCCCTCGCCGATTATCAGTCCGGCTCGGTGCGCGATGACTTCGACTTCGGACCACTGATGCTCCTCTACCTCCCGAGTTGTCTGACAACATTTCACCCATCGGAGCACAGCGGGCTTTACGCCTTGCGCCTTGAGCTCGCTTCCACCAACTGCGACCCCATTTTTCATCTTCGCGAGCCGCTCTACACCGCTTCGCAGGTGGATTTCCGCACCTCCGGCGAGAAGCAGTTCGATTATGTTGACCAGCGTAACGCGCTGATTCAGAAGGAGCGGGAAATGATTTTCACCTCATATCTAAAAGACATCAAAGCATATCTGACGCCGGTTTCGAAGCTGATTGACCCCGAAGACGGTAAGTTTCCGGTCGAGGCGTCGGTGATAATTCCGGTGCGCAACCGCGCCGCCACAATCGCCGATGCCGTGAATTCAGCGCTGTCACAAACGGCTGATTTTGAGTTCAATATCATCGTCGTCGACAATCATTCCACCGACGGCACTACCGAAATTCTCCAGGCCATCGCGGCTGAGAACCCGCGCGTAATCCATCTGATTCCCGAATCTTTGACACTGGGCATCGGCGGCTGCTGGGACCTCGCCGTCAACGATCCTCGTTGCGGCCGATTCGCCATCCAGCTCGACAGCGACGACAAATACAAGGGCTCCGCGGTGCTGAGCGAAATCGTCACCAAATTCCGCGAGGAGCGCTGCGCTATGGTCATCGGCTCCTACGAGCTGACCGATTTCGACGGCAACCCGATCCCCCCGGGTCTCATCGAACACAAGGAATGGACCGACGCTAACGGTCACAACAACGCACTGCGTATCAATGGTTTAGGCGCTCCGCGTGCTTTCTACACACCTGTTCTGAGGGAAATCGGTATTCCCAACGTCAGCTACGGCGAGGACTATGCGCTCGGTCTTCGAATATCCCGGGAACACAAAATCGGCCGGATTTTCCATTCGCTCTACCTCTGCCGCCGCTGGAAGGGCAATTCCGACGCCAACCTCTCGCAGGATCGCGTCAACATCAACAACGCCTACAAAGACCAGCTCCGCACCATCGAAATCGAAGCCCGAAAAAATTATATCAGCCATCAGGCCGTTCAGGAGGATTAAACAGATGTATTCCAACAACAAACAGGGGAATGAGCTGCGGCTTTCCCCCGAATTCCTCGACAGCTGGGTTTCCGGGCAGCTCGAAAACTGGCCGCTCGCAGCAAAAAATCATGCCGCACTGAAGGATTCCCAGCACAAGTCTTTGGTCTTCAACGGTTTGAAGGTCGAAGCAATCTTCAATCCGGCCCGCGCTGTATCTACGGCTGCAAATCTCAGCAAATCCGCCATCGCCAGCCGTCCCTGCTTTCTCTGCAAGGCAAACCGCCCGGCAGAGCAGGGAATAATCGACATTCTGCCCGGTTACGAACTGTTAGTCAATCCCTTCCCGATTCTGCCCGGCCATCTTACAATTGCTGCAATCGGTCATTCCCCGCAGATTCTGCTTGCTGGCAATCGCCTGAACGGCAACGATTTTAACAGCGACCGTCTTGCCGACCTCTACAATCTGGCCTGCCGTCTCCCCGGATATTGCGTTTTCTACAACGGCGCAAGCTGCGGGGCATCGGCTCCGGATCATTTTCATTTTCAGGCAGTCAGATGCTCCGACCTTAAGATTTTCGACGCGCCCGACTCCACCGCCGCCAAATACGCCTTCTCGTTCAGCGTCAGCTCCCCCGGTGAACTGAAATCCCGAATGGCCGAAATTTGCGCGGATCTCGCCCGACTCCCCGAGAATCAAGGCGAAGCCGAGCCGCGGTTCAACCTTTTCGCCTCTCTTTCAAACGGGGATGGTCAAAGCACTGATTCCGAGAGACATAACGTCGTTGAAATCCGTTTGTTTCCCCGTCGCAGGCACCGTCCGGCTATTTACGGCACGGGGGACGGCCAGATGCTTATCTCCCCGGGCGCCCTCGATGTTGCCGGAGTAATCGTCACCGTCCGCCAAGCTGATTTCGACCGTCTTGACGCTCCGATTCTGCAAGAAATTTTTGACGAAGTCTGTATCGAAACTAACTGATAATCAGCTTCTTTAACTCCAAATCTCCCATCAGATGCCAAAATCACAGAACTCCCCGGCCAATGTTACGGACAAGAAGGCTTTTCCCTGGTGGATCGGCACACTCTATTTTGCCGAAGGCCTTCCCTACATGGCGGTTATGACCATCGCCGTGGTTATGTATAAAAGCCTGGGTATCAGCAATACAGCCATCGCGTTCTACACCTCCTGGCTCTATCTCCCCTGGGTCATCAAGCCATTCTGGAGCCCGTTTGTCGACATTATCCGCACCAAACGCTGGTGGATTGTAGCGATGCAGGCCGTGCTCGCCGTCGGATTCGCCCTGATTGCGTTCACGATTCCCACATCTTGCTTTTTCCAGGCCACGCTCGCGGTATTCTGGCTCGTGGCCTTCGCCTCGGCGACCCACGACATCGCCGCCGACGGGTTCTATATGCTGGCCCTGACGGAACACAAGCAGTCGCTGTTCGTCGGTATCCGTTCGCTCTTCTACCGCTGCTCCTCGGTGGTCGGTCAGGGTGGGCTGGTGATTCTCGCCGCGAAGATCAACGAACACTCCGAATCGGTGTCGTTCGGATGGATTGTTACCTTCGCAATCCTCTCGGTTTTCTTCGTGCTGATGGCTACGCTTCACGGTCTTGCGCTACCCCGCCCGGTCTCCGACGCCATGCGCATGCCGCAATCCGGCGCCGAGGTTTTCAACGGTTTCGTCCGTACGTTCATCGAGTTTTTCAAGAAGCCCGAAGTGGGCGTCGCCCTCTGTTTCATGCTCCTTTACCGGCTACCTGAAGCGTTGATGGTCAAGATGATACCTCCGTTTCTCATGGACTCGGTCGCCGACGGCGGCATGGGTATCAGCGAAGCACAGGTCGGCCTGGTTTACGGCACCGGCGGCGTTATCGGACTGATGCTCGGCGGCATTATCGGCGGAATTGCCGCGGGGATCGGCGGCCTGAAGAAATGGCTCCACCCGATGGCCTGGAGTATGTCGCTTACCTGCCTGACTTTCGTGTATCTGGCCTGGGTTCAGCCCTCCGACCTCTGGCAGATCTACCTCTGTGTCTTCATCGAGCAGTTCGGCTACGGGTTCGGCTTCACGGCCTATATGCTCTACCTGATTTACTTCTCTGTAGGAGCTTATAAAACAGCACATTATTCAATCTGCACCGGCTTCATGGCCCTCGGCATGATGCTCCCCGGCCTCGCTGCCGGTTGGCTCGCCGACAACATGGGTTACCTCAATTTCTTCCTCCTTACAATCGTCTGCTGCGTCACCACCATCGGTGTCTGCTATCTGGTGAAGGTTTCGCCCCAATTCGGTAAAAAACAATGATTTACACTCATAACAGTCTCATAAAGCGCTCCTTCATTGCAAGGTTCCTTTTCGCGTTCATCCTCCTTCTGGCCGTCGCTCCCGCAGCTCTGTCTCAGGATGCGGATTACACCGTGCTGCCCGGCATCGAAGTCCTCCGCAACGGCGGTTTCGCTCAGCTGAAAGGGAAGCGTGTCGGCCTGATTACAAACCCCACAGGGGTCGACAACTCCCTCCGCTCCACAATCGATATTCTCCACGAAGCCCCCGGCGTCGAGCTCGTGGCGCTCTTTGCCCCTGAACATGGCGTCCGTGGCGACATCACCGCCGGAGCGGCTGTCGACAACTCCACCGACCCGCGGACCGGCATCAAGGTTTACTCCCTCTACGGCTCCACAAAGCAGCCCACAGCCGCCATGCTCGCCGACATCGACGCTCTGGTCTACGATATCCAGGACAACGGTTGCCGTTCCTATACCTTCATTTCCACAATGGCCAAGTGCATGGAGGCCTGCGCCCGAGAGGGCAAGGAATTCATTGTTCTCGACCGACCCGACCCGCTGGGCGGCAACAAGGTCGAGGGGCTCTGCACCGACCCCGACAATGTGTCGTTCGTGTCCTATCTCCCAATCCCGTACATCTACGGCCTCACCCCCGGCGAACTTGCCCGAATGATTGCCGGCGAGGGGTGGCTAAAGTCCTCAAAGCCTCTGAAGCTCACGGTCGTTCCGCTGCAAAACTGGGACCGCGACCTGCTTTTCACCGACACCGGCATGCCCTGGGTACTCACCTCTCCACACCTTCCGACCCCGGAGTCGGCCATCTTCTATCCCGCTTCCGGGATTCTCGGCGAACTCGATTATCTCTCGATCGGCGTCGGCTACACCCTGCCGTTCCGAACCTTCGCTGCCTCATGGATTGACGCCGAAAAGCTCGCCGAACGTCTCAACGCCCTTGGCATCCCCGGTGTCCGTTTCCGCCCGATTCACTACAAGCCATATTACGGTCTGTTCAAGGCTACAAACCTCAATGGCGTAGAGACTTACATCACCGATTTCGATGCGGCGCCGCTGACTTTGGTGCAATTCTATGTCATGCAGGAACTGGCCGCGATGTACCCCTCCCACAAGCCCTTCGCCAACGCAACGGCCACACGTCTGTCGATGTTCGACAAGGTCGTCGGCTCGAAAAAGCTCCGTCCGACATTCCGCGCAAAATACCGCGTCGACGATATCCTGCCCCTCTGGAACCGCGACCTCACATCCTTCAAGTCCCTGAAATCCAAGTACCATCTTTATTGATTAACTTGCATTGATTAACTTGCATCCCAAATCACGTTTTATTCCACTGTAATGTTTACCTTAATCGCCGATTGTGGCTCCACGAAAGTTGAATGGGCACTACTGTCCCCCGACAAAGAGCCCGAACCTGTCCTCCTTTTCAAATCAACCGGTTTCAACGCTACCGTCACCCCGGTTAAGGAAATCCGCAGGATTATCACCGAAGAAGTCGCCCCGCATCTTGCGGATTTTCAAATAAATAAACTTCACTTCTACGGCGCAGGCTGCATCGGTGGCGAAGTCGACCGGAACCTTGCCCGGATTCTGTCGGAACTCCTCTTCAAATCCGAGGAAGCAGTCTGCAACATTGAGATTTCCAGTGACCTCCTCGGGGCCGCACGAGCGCTTTTCGGCAACCGTCCCGGAATCGCCTGCATCCTCGGAACAGGCTCTAATTCATGCCTTTACGACGGCCAAGAAATCATCGACAACACCCCCTCGCTCGGCTATATCCTCGGCGATGAAGGCTCCGGCGCGTCCCTCGGACGAGGCCTTCTCAGCGACATCTTCAAAGGCCTCCTCCCCGCGCCCATAATCGACTCATTTCAAGCCAGATACAACCTCTCAAAAGCAGACCTCATCCGCCACGTCTACCGCGAACCATCAGCCAACCGCTACCTCGCCTCATTCTGCCCCTTCCTCTCCGACCACATCACCATCCCCGAAATCCAATCACTTATCACCGAAGAATTTACCCGATTCTTCACACGCAACATCTCGCAATACAACACAACCACCCACATCACCAAAACACCCCACGCCACCCTCCCCCAATCACCCTACACCATCCGCCCCAATACACCCCACGCCACCCTCCCCATTGGCTTCATCGGCTCAATAGCATACCACTTCCGCAACCTCCTGAACACCACCTGCGAAACCATCACCCAC
>CABUTS010000017.1 GCA_902494515.1 uncultured Muribaculaceae bacterium
TATTTATTGTTTGCACCCTCTAAATTACTAAATATCAGCGATATTACCAAAAGAATCGGCAACTTTTTCAAGCTGCCGATTCAACTTTTTTAGGGTATCTCTTATCCCGAACTCGCGTATATAGGCTCCGTGGACCTCGACGCCTGGGAACCGACCGTCGACCGCAACCTCTGGCAGCGCTCCGGGCAGCTGCATATCTTCACCCAGCCGACCCGTCAGGGCGATGGCGAGAGGGTTGTCGCCGGCGCCGCCCCCTCCATGATTTCCATAACCGAGCTAACCTTCTGATTAACCCCGGAGGCAAGTAGCCAAAGCCGGGGCTTTGCCGGAGGCAAGCCTCCGGAACAGTAGCAAAAAAGCCGCCGCAGCCCAGCAAAGGGCCGCTGAAAAAGCCGCTTCAAGGCGCTGAGGGGCGCCTGAAAACCGCCCAAAGCCGCCGAAGGGCCGCCGAAAGGGCGCAAAAAAGCCGCAGGGAAGTCTCTGCGGCTTTTTTGTTACTGTTCAGGCTGCTTGCAGCCGTGGAAAGGGGGGGCGGTCAGGCTTTCGCTGAGATGGCGGCGGTTTCGACGGGGAAGCAGGCGGTGTAGTTGGCGATGTAGCGGTCGAAGCCGTCGATTTCCTCCGGGGTGGGGGAGATACTGGTGCCGGTTTCGCCGGCAAAGACGGCAACGTCCAGCCAGTTGTCGAGCGAGCGCTCGTCGGGGTTGTTGACCATGTAGGAGGCGAGCAGGGCCATGCCCCAGGCGCCGCCTTCGCCCGCGGTCTTCATCACCGAAATCGGGGTGCCGAGAGCGGCGGCGAGGATGCGCTGGCATACGCCCGGGGTCTTGAACAGACCGCCGTGACCCGTCAGCCGGTCAACCCTCACGTTCTCATCCTTGAACAGCACGTCATTACCGATTTTCAGCACCGCGACGGCGGCGTTGAGGTTGGCGCGCATGAAGTTCGCGAGGTTGAAATGGTCGGTGCAGGAGCGCACAAGCAGTGGACGGCCCTCGGCGAAACCGACAACCGGCTCGCCGGAGAAGAAGTTGTAGCTTACCAGTCCGCCGCAGTCGGCGTCGCCGGTGAGCGCGTGGTTGTAGAGCAGACCGTAGATTTTGCCCATGTCGGCGTCGGAGCCGAGCAGCCCGGCGAATTCCCGGAACAGCTCCACCCAGGCGTTGAGGTCGGAGGTGCAGTTGTTGCAGTGAACCATGGCAACGAGGTTACCGTCGGGGGTGGTGACCATGTCGATCATCTCGTAGGGCTTCGACAGCTCTTTCTCCAGAACAATCATCGAGAAAGAGGAGGTACCGGCGGAAACATTGCCGGTGCGCTGCTTCACGGAGTTCGTGGCTACCATGCCGGTGCCGGCGTCCCCTTCGGGGGGACACAGAGGCACACCCGCTTTCAGCTTGCCGGAGATGTCGAGGCGGCGGGCAGCCTCCTCGGTGAGTGTGCCGGCATGCTCACCTGCGAGCAGAATCTTCGGCAGGAGGCTCTCCAGCGGCTTCTTGAAGCCATGTTTGGCGGCCAGCTTGTTGAACTTGGCAATCATCTCGGCGGAGTACTGCTTGGTCGTGGGGTCGACGGGGAGCATGCCGGAGGCATCGCCGACGCCGATAACCTTCTGGCCGGTGAGCTGCCAGTGGATGTAGCCCGCGAGGGTGGTGAAGAAGCTGACCTCGGCTACATGCGGTTCGCCGTTGAGGATGGCCTGGTAGAGATGCGAGATGCTCCAGCGCAGGGGGATGTTGTAGTTGAAGAGCTTGGAGAGCTCGGCGGCGGCAGCACCGGTGTTGGTGTTGCGCCATGTGCGGAAGGGCACGAGCAGCTCATTCTTGTCGTTGAAAGCCATGTAGCCGTGCATCATGGCGCTGATGCCGATGCCGGCGAGGTTCTCGATGTCGCAGCCGTAGTCCTTGCGGACATTGGCGGCCAGGTCGCGGTAGCAGTTCTGCAGGCCGAACCAGATCTCCTCGAGGGGATATGTCCAGAGACCGTCGACGAAGCTGTTCTCCCAGGTGTGGCTACCCTGGGCGATCGGCTTGTTCTCCCCGTCGATGAGCACGGCCTTGATTCGGGTCGAGCCAAACTCGATACCGAGCATGGCACGACCTTCGGTTATGGTTTTGGCGGCGTCCATCAGCAGAGGGATTTATTGAGCATGTAGTACACCTCGTTCCAGCGGAGTTCGTTCTTGAACTGCGGGATGGTGGTGTCGGCGTTGATGTGGAGCATTTCGATACCTGCGATTTCGGCGTAGTCCTCCCAGAATTCGGGGGTGATGTCGTAGGAGAAGCAGGAGTGGTGTGTGCCGCCGGCGAGAATCCAGGCAGCAGCGCCGGTTTCGAAGTCGGGCATCGGTTTCCAGAGGGCGGAAGCCACGGGGAGCTTGGGGAGGGGCTTCGACTTGAGACATTCCACGTCATTGACAATCAGGCGGAAACGGTTGCCGAGGTCAACAACGGTAGCGGTTACGCCGGGCATGGGCTTGGAGGTGAAGACCAGACGGGCGGTCTGAGCCTTGCGGATGCCGATGCCGAGGAAGTGAACCTCGAGGCGGGGTTTCTCTTCGGCGATGAGGGGGCAGACCTCGAGCATGTGGGCCTGGAGGATGGAGCTCTCGGCGCCGTTGAAGTTGAGGGTGTAGTCTTCGAGGAAGGAGCAGCCCTTGCCCATACCCTGGGTCATGAACCAAACGGTGCGGTAGAGTGCGGCGCTCTTCCAGTCGCCTTCGGCACCGAAACCGTAGCCTTCGGCCATCAGGCGCTGCGAGGCGAGGCCGGGAATTTGGTCGAAGCCGACGAACTTCGGGTCGTTGATGTCGGCGGTGCCGAGGTCGTCGAAGTTGGTGGTGAAGCCCTTGGCACCCTTGTCGGTGAGGCAGGCGCGGAGGGTCAGTTCGGCGTGGGCAGATTCCCAGACAGCCTTGTAGCCTTCGGAACCCTTCTCTTCGAGGGCGGCGTCGTGGGCGTAGAGCTTGAAGTATTCTTCGACGAGGGCTTCGATCTCCTCGTCCTTGATTTTCTTGTGATATTCCATCAGGTCGCTGACGGGGCAGTAGTCGACGTGGTAGCCCAGACGCTGCTCGGCTTCGACCTTGTCGCCGTCGGTGACGGCAACGTTGTTCATCTGGTCGCCGAAGCGGAGGATGAGCATATCCTGGGAGTCAGCCCATGCGGCGGCAACGCGTTCCCAGACGGCGATTTTGGCAACGACTTTGGGGTCGGTCCAATGGCCTACGACAACCTTGCGGCGCAGACGCATGCGGGTGCAGATATGGCCGAATTCGCGGTCGCCGTGGGCGCTCTGGTTGAGGTTCATGAAGTCCATGTCCATGGTGTCCCAGGGAATTTCGGCGTTGTACTGGGTGTGGAAGTGGAGCAGGGGCTTGTTGAGCTGCTGGAGGCCGTGGATCCACATCTTCGCGGGGGAGAAGGTGTGCATCCATGTGATCACGCCGCAGCAGGCGGCGTCGTTGTTGGCGGCACGCATGATGTCGGAGACTTCGCGGGAGGAGTTTGCGGTGCCTTTATATACCACTTTGATGGGGAGGAGGCCGGAGTTGTTGAGGCCTTCAACCATTTCTTTGGAGTGCTTGTCGACGGCAACAACGGCGTCGCCACCATAGAGGAGCTGGGCGCCGGTTACCCACCAGATTTCGTAGGAGTTCATGAGTTTATGAGTTGAGGGGTTTATGAGTTTATGAGTTGAGGGGTTTATGAGTTTATGAGTTGAGGGGCCGGAGGCAAGCCTCCGGAACAGTAGCAGCCAAAGCCAGGGCTTTGCCGGAGACAAGTCTCCGGAACAGTAGGAAAAAAGCCGCTGACAGGGGTAGGAGAGGGAGGGAAGGGGAGAGGAGGGCGCCTCCGGGGGATCAGAGGGGGAGAGGAGGGGAAAGGGGGGAGGGAAAAGGGGGGAAGGAGGGGAGAGGGGGGCGGGTTATTTTTGGCCGTAGTAGGCGCGGGGGCCGTGCTTGCGGCTGAAGTGCTTTTCGATGAGGAGGGGGTTCATGGTCAGGGTGGGGTTGACGGTGTAGGCGATAAAGGCCATTTTCGCAACCTGCTCCAGGACAACGGCGTTGTGGACGGCTTCGGCCGGGGTTTTGCCCCAGGTGAAGGGACCGTGGTTCTTGACCAGGACGCCGGGGGTGTGCATGGGGTTCATCCCCTCGAAGCGGCGGACGATGACGTTGCCGGTCTCGAGTTCGTAGTCCCCTTCGACCTCAGCGGCGGTCATGTCGGGGGTGCAGGGGACGGCTTCATGGAAATAGTCGGCGTGGGTGGTGCCGATGTTGGGGAGGTCGATGCCGGCCTGAGCCCAGGCGGTGGCGTATGTGGAGTGGGTGTGGACCACGCCGCCGACTTCAGGGAAGGCGCGGTAGATGGCCAGATGGGTCGGGGTGTCGCTCGAGGGGCGGAGGTTACCTTCGACCACGGAGCCGTCGGCGAGCGAAACGACTACCATATCTTCGGCCTTCATCGTGTCGTAGCTGACACCCGAGGGCTTGATGACCACGAGGCCTTTTTCGCGGTCGATGCCGCTGACATTTCCCCAGGTGAAAATCACGAGATTGTGCTTCACCAGGTCGAGATTGGCCCGGAATACTTTCTCTTTGAGTTCTTCAAGCATTGTGAAATATGTGAAAATCCGGCGCCGGGGAGCGGGGATGGATGTCATTCCCCTCCCCGGCCGTCGGAGAGTTTATTACCAGAAGTAGATGTAGAAGGCAACGGTGATGCCCAGAATGATGATGGTGTGGATTATATCCCAGTGGTTCCAGCTTGCGCGGGTTACGGCGCGCTGCTCGGGAGTGGAGGTGCCGAATACCAGACCCTGGATTTCAGAGATGGGTTTGGGTTTGGTGAAGAGGCTGACAAGGAATACCACAGCGAGGCAGAACACCAGCATCCAGCCGCAGAAGAAGAGCCAGTTGTAGTCGTAGAAGAGGCTCTGGAACCAGCTGCCTCCGCCAACGCCCTGCTCCAGACCGAGCACGCCGCCGTAGTAGACCTTGGAACCCAGACGGATCAGACCGAGAACGAGACCGGCGATAAGACCCCACATACCGCCCTGCGGGGTGGTGCGCTTCCAGCAGATACCCATGAGGAACGCGGCTGCGATACCCGGAGCAAGCACGGACTGTACGTCCTGGAGATACAGATAGAGCACATCGCCGATCTTACGCATGATGGGAATCCAGAGGATACCGAGAATTACGATTACAACGGTTGCGATCTGACCGATGCGGACGAGTTTCTTGGGGTCGGTATTAGGTTTGTAGCGCTGGTAGAAGTCGATGGTGAACAGGGCTGCCGAGGAGTTGAACAGCGATGCCAGCGAGGACATCAGGGCGGCGAGGATACCGCAGACAATCAGACCTTTGACGCCGGCGGGGAGCAGCTTGGCCACCAGGGTGGGGAAGGCGGCGTCGGTTATGGCTTTGCCGGTTGTGGGGTCGAGGGGCAGGAAGGAGCCCTGGCTCTGGTGCAGGGCGAAGGCAATCATGCCGGGGATGAGGAACAGGAATACGGGGAGGAGCTTCAGGTAAGCGCCGAAGATGGTGCCTCGGCGGGCTTCCTTCTCGTTCTTACCGGAGAGCACGCGCTGCACGATGAACTGGTCGGTACACCAGTACCAGAAACCGATGACGGCCGAGCCGATGAGGGCGCCGAGCCAGGGGTACTGCGCGTCGCGGTTGTCGCGGATGAGGTTGGTCATGGTGTCGCCGTACTGGTTGACTTCAACCGAAGAGCAGATGCGCATCATTTCGTCCCAGCCGCCGAGGGCCTTGAGGCCGAGCACCAGAATGATCAGCGAGCCTAACAGCAGGATAGGTGTCTGAAGCACAGAGGTGTAGAGCACTGATTTCATGCCGCCGAAGATGGTGTAGAGGGCGGTGATGAGCACCAGACCGATGGCTGCGATCCAGAAGAAGTCGATGCCCCAGAGGGTGTCGATGCCGAATACCTGCTGGAAAACGAGACCGCCGGCGTAGACCGTCACGGCTACCTTGGTGAGCACGTAGCTGATAAGCGAAATCACCGAAAGGATGGTGCGCGACTGACCGTTGAATCGGCGCTCCAGGAATTCCGGCATGGTGATGACCATTGACCGCGAATAGAAGGGGACGAATACCCAGCCGAGAATCAGGATCATCCATCCCTGGATTTCCCAGTGGGCCATTGCCATACCCGAGGAGGCACCCGAGCCGGCCAGGCCGATGAGATGTTCCGAACCGATGTTTGATGCGAAAATAGATGCGCCGATAGCGATCCAGGTGGCGTCCTTGCCACCGAGGAAGTAGTCAGCGGCGTTGTTCTGTTTTTGCCGCATGACCCAGAGAATAATGCCGATCAGAGCTACGAAAAATAGCGCGATGACAAGCCAGTCAAGAAATTCCATGGTTGTTAGTTATGTGATAATAATCTGTTAATTGCGTGGCGGGGGGCAGGAGAGGGGGTAATTATATTATATTCGGTTGAAACGCGGGATTCACTCAATCAGGCTTTTTTGTTGGGAAAAGCGTTGAGCAGCCGCCTGTATTCCTTGTCGGTGATGGGCATCACGGTGCCGTGGCGGGGGTGGAAGTCCATGCTTACAGCGTCGTCGACAACCCTGAAGTTGTCGAGGTCGGAGGATTCGGTGAACTGATAGCGGCCGTCCATATATACGTCGTACATCAGTATGTATTTGTCGGAACCGATGAGCTTGAAGGTGCCTGCGCCCTCAACGGCCTTGTCGGTCTGCTGCTTGTAGTCGGGGGATTCGGTCCACTGGCCCGAGGTGAGACGGGAGGTGGTTGCTTTGCGGATTCCGTTGCCGTGGCCCTCGGTCTTGTAGAACATATGGTAGATGCCGTCCTTGTAGACGATATCACCGTCGATGCAGGATTTGCCGTCCTTGGGGAGGAACAGCGGCTTGGGTTCACCCTCGAAATCGGTGAAATCCTTGTTTGCGTAGGCGTAGTAGATGATGTCGGGTCCGTCGGCATGCTTCATAGACCAGTACACCATATATTTCCCGGCGTCGCGGTCGTAGATTGTCTGGGGAGCCCATACGCGCTTGAGCTCCTCGTTGCCGGGGTAGCGCTTCTGGATATTGATGGCCGAGGCGTTCCAGTGGATCAGGTCGTCGGATTTCAGCAGGGTCAGGCCGCGGTTGGAGTCCCACCCCTTGCAGCTGGTCATGTCGGTGACCACCATATAGAAATGTTTGCCGTCCTCGGTGCGCATGATGTGGGGGTCGCGCACGCCGCCGGTTTCGCTGATTTCGGCCGAAGGGATGACGGGCTGGTTGTTGTTCAGAGCTTTGTAGTTGAGACCATCCTTGCTGATGGCAAAGCGGACAGCCTCCTCGGAAATTGAGTTCCCGGTGAAGTAGGCGAACAGATACGCCGAGCATTTCGGCTGCTTTGCCTGCAGGGAACTGCCGCATAGCAGGAGCATCAGTGCTGCCGCAAGTAACCCGAGTTTACCGGAGTTTTTCATGGGTTTCGTTGTCTGGTTTGTTCAGGTGAGTTGGTTTATTATCGATGAGTCTGAGTGTAGCAGAAACAAAGTTCGGAATTCCTGCTGACTTGGGAAAACAAAAACAGATTATTTTTGCCGGGTGTGACAAAAATGCAATTTTTTGATACAGAATTATAGCCGAAACCACCCCCATGAAGGGGTGACTCGGCAAAAAATTACTTAGCTGTAGTCATTATCGCACCACCTTCGGGCTGGAGGGTAAGCTTGAATTTGCTGTTCTTGCTGACTTTTACGGACTCGAATTTCGGGGAGCGGTCCTTGTTGTCGGAGTAGTAGCTGACCTCCTGTCCGGCGAGCATCGGGAGCTCGACTTCGAGCTTCTTGATCTCCTTCTCGGCGTTGACGGCAACCACATACCAGTCGGCGCCGTGGCGGCGCGCCAGCACGCAGTATTTCCCGGGGTAACCGTCGATGAACACCGTCTCGTCCCAGGTGGTGGGAACCTTCTTCATGAAGTCGATCAGGAAGGGGGCCTGGTCGGTGAGGTTGTTGGGGGCGAGACCGAACATCTGCACCGGGTTCTGGAAGAGCACGGAGGTGGCGACTTCGAAAGTCGCGGTGACCTTGCGCAGGGGACCGCCGTTGTTATCCTTGTTGCGGTGTTCGTTCAGGAGCACCGGACCGAATTCCATGCAGCCGACGGCGTTGCGGATGAAGGGGTGCAGACAGGCGCTGTTGGCCTCGGCGTCGTTGGCGCCCTGGGTGAAAACCAGATTCTCGGAGGCCAGGACAGCCTCGCTGCCGACGTAGTTGGGGTACATCCGTTCCCAGCCGCGGGGAAGGGTGCAGCCGTGGAACACGATCATCAGGCCGTAGTCGTTGGCGTCGGAGAGGATATCCTCGTAGAGCTTCATGGTCATCTGCTTGTCGCCGCCGAAGAAGTCGATTTTCAGCGCCTTGATACCCTGCTCTTTGAGCCATTTCATCTCGGCCTTGCGGCGGATGGTGTTGAACATGATGTTCGTCGGGCCCTGTACGGTGTTGTTCCACAGGCCGTTGGAGTTATACCAGAGCACCGGGGTCACCCCCTTGGACTTGGCGTATTTAATCAGCTGCTCCATACGCTCGTGGCCGATGTTCTCGTCCCAGAAGTTGTCGATGAGGGCGAATTCGTAGCCCATTTCGGCGGCGAAGTCGATGTAGCGGACCTGGTCGTCGTAGTTGATGCTGCCGTCCTGCCACATGATCCAGCTCCAGGTGCCGCGGCCGAACTCATACTCCTTGGAAGGCTCATAGAGAGGGTCGACGAGGTCGAAGGGGATGGTGGTCTCGACGATAGGCTTGAGGTCGGAGCCGATGGTGACGGTGCGCCAGGGTGTTTCGCCGGGGAGGGTGATGGCGGGGTTGGCGTTGCCCAGGCCGTTGTTCTCGGCGGGGTCGGGGAAAGCGATGGTGTAGAGACCCTCCTTTGTGCCGTCGCTCAGTTTGGAACCGCAATACAGGCTGGTGACACCGGTTTCGGAAACCAGGGCCCAGCCATTGTCACCGACATGAAACAGAGCCGGGAAGGTGTAGCCGTAGCCCTGCGAGGGGGCGCCCATCGCCTGATCAGGCACATACCCTTCCTCGTAGCTCGGCTTGGACTCCTTCCAGCCTACCATCGGTCTGGACTGCGGGGTGATGAAGGTGGTGGTGAAGTCGGGGAAGTTGAAACCGGTGGTCTCCCTCTCGATGATGCAGTTGGCTTTCCCCTTCTTAGCGGCGAGGAGATACCGGATACCGATGTTGTTGTCGCTGACGCGGACAACGATGCTGATGGAGTCGCCGGCGGCGTTGGTGTAGGTGTTTGTGAGTTCGTTGGCGGTGTAGTCCACGCTGCTCCGCTTGATGCGGTTCAGCTCATAGGATTTGCTGACTGTAGAGGTTCGGGAAGCTGCGAGTTTCAGCCCCTTGCTGAAGTCGCTGACGCTGGTGACCAACCCGAGAGGGGAGGGCTCCAGGATAACCTTGCCGTCGTAGGCGGCGTCATAAACGACCTCGCCCGCGGGGGTGAGGTCTACGGTTACTTTCAGTTTGCTGTCGGGGCTGCTGACCGTCTGGCTTTGGGCAAAAGCTGCGGCCGGGAGCAGGGCGGCAATGAGCAGATGGATGAATTGCTTTTTCATGATAGGGTAGCGGGCGTTATATGGCGCAAAATTAATCATTATTTATTGATTAATTAAGGGAGAAATCATTCAAGAAGGATGATTAAATCGGTCAATTCAACATTAGTGAACGTTTTAGCCATTTCTATGAATGATTTGTTGAATATGGAATGATTTTTTTATTGTAACTTTGCACAACTAAATATTAAATCTTGAACATTTCCGCCTCTCCGGTCCCCGCCGGGTTGTCCGATACCCTGAAATCTTTAGCCTACTTAAACACTCACTGCAATTATATGAACAGAATTCTTTTATCGGCCCTGGCCTTCATGACGGCATTAGCCGGCGGAACGGTTACGGCGCAGACGACGGTCAGCACACCTGCTGCGGCGGAGTGCTCGCTGCCGGCGCATCCGCAGATGCCGGTGGTGGCAGGCGAAACATTTCCGGACACCGACGGTCGGCATGTCAACGCCCATGGCGGCATGATCATGGAAAAGGACGGCACCTATTACTGGTATGGCGAGAACCGCGCGATCCGCGAGCCGGGCAAACCCCGCCAGCCGCAGGGGGGCGTCGCCTGCTACACCTCCACCGACCTGCGCCACTGGCAGAACCGCGGCATCGTGCTCCCCGTTTCCGACACCCCCGGCGACCCGCTGGAGCGCGGATGCATCATCGAGCGCCCGAAGGTGGTCTATAACGCCCGGACCGGTAAATATGTGATGTGGCTCCACCTCGAGCTGAAAGGTGTGGGCTACGGATCGGCTTACTCGGCCTGCGCGGTCGCCGACAACCCCCTCGGCCCGTTCAAGGTGCTCAGCGCCGGTCGCGTCAACCCCGGCAAGTGGCCCGAGAACCTCGCCGCTGAAAAGCGCACCCTCGACCAGCCCGAAGGGCTCGAATGGTGGACTCCGACATGGCGCAAGGCCGTGGAAGACGGTATGTTCACCGCCCGCGACCTCGACAAAGGACAGATGGCCCGCGACATGACCGTGTTCGTCGACGACGACGGCACGGCATATCATGTCTACTCCTCCGAGGAGAATCTCACCATCCAGATTGCCGAGCTGGACCCCACCTACACCAGACATACCGGCCGATATATCCGTATCTTCCCCGGCGGCCACAACGAGGCTCCCGCGCTTTTCAAGCACGACGGCACCTACTGGATGATCACCTCCGGCTGCACCGGCTGGGAGCCCAACGAGGCCCGGCTGATGCGCGCCGATTCGATAATGGGAGAATGGAAACAGCTTCC
Organism: uncultured Muribaculaceae bacterium; assembly: GCA_902494515.1. Lineage (GTDB taxonomy): Bacteria > Bacteroidota > Bacteroidia > Bacteroidales > Muribaculaceae > UBA7173. The sequence goes on from CABUTS010000017.1 coordinate 10,863, forward strand.
CAACCCCTGTCGCGGCGCAACGGCCAACCGCACATACGAGTCGCAGTCGACCTATGTTTTCGTGCAGGATGGCCAATACACCTTTATGGCCGACCGCTGGAAGACCGCCGACCTGGCCGACTCCCGTCACCTCTGGATTCCGATTCAGTTCGATGCCGACGGTGTCCCCTTCATGGAACTGAACCCTGGGTTGACTACCTCCGCAATTTCCGAGCCGCCGACGTTGCGGAGCGGTAAATGATGAGCTGATTAGGTAAAAAAATAATATAAAACGTAATATCAAACAGTATGACCGACAATGCGCCTGCCCCCTCCGGCTTCGCCGAACAGTAAGGGTCAATTGTGGCGTATTTCAGGCCGGAACGCGGCGCATCGCCGGTCATACTTTTCATTGAACACAACTTTAACCAATGAAAAACAAAGTGCTGACATCGTTTGCCCTCGCGGCTGTCTTTCTGACCGGAGCAATGACGGCTTCGGCCAATGAGGAGTCGCAGAAGGTCCGCAATATCATCGAAAAGGTCAACAACCACTGGCAGGACACCCATTCCCCCGAACATAACCCGTTCTGGGACAATGCCGCATACCACACCGGCAACATGGAGGCTTACTTCCTGACCGGCAATCCCCGCTGGCTCGAATACTCCGAGAAATGGGCCGAGCACAACAACTGGATGGGCGCCACCGGCCAGGACCGCAGCAAATGGGTCTACAACTACGGCGAAACCCCGGATCATGTGCTTTTCGGCGACTGGCAGATCTGCTTCCAGACCTATGCCGACCTCTACAATCTGCTCCCCGACGACCGCCGCATCCGACGTGCCCGCGAGGTGATGGAATATGAGATGTCGACCCCGCAGAACGATTACTGGTGGTGGGCCGACGGTCTGTATATGGTTATGCCCGTGATGACGAAGATGTACAAAATCACCGGCAAAGAAAAATATCTCGACAAACTTTACGAATATCTGCTCGTCAGCGACAGCATCATGTTCGATAAGGATGAGAACCTCTATTACCGCGACGCCAAGTATATCTATCCCAAGCACAAAAGCGCCAACGGCAAGAAGGATTTCTGGGCCCGCGGCGACGGCTGGGTGTTCGCCGGTCTGGCCAAGGTCCTCAAGGACCTCCCCGCCGACTCCAAGTACCGCAAGTTCTTCGAGGATAAGTTCGTGAACATGGCCGACGCCGTTGTCGCCCTCCAGCAGCCCGAGGGCTACTGGACCCGCTCGATGATGGACCCCGAACATGCTCCCGGCCCTGAAACCAGCGGCACAGCCTTATTCATTTACGGCCTGCTCTGGGGCGTCAACAACGGTTATCTCAAGGACGCCAAGTATCTTGATGCCGCCAAAAAGGGGTGGAACTACCTCTCCAAGACCGCGTTGCAGAAGGACGGCTCCGTAGGTTACGTCCAACCCATCGGCGAAAAGGCCATTCCCGGTCAGGTTGTCGACCGGAAATCCACCTCGAACTTCGGCACGGGCGCTTTCCTGCTCGCAGCCTGCGAATATGTCCGCAACCTCGAGAAGGATGAGAACAAGGACCGCGCATACTGGGTCGACCTCGCCTACAAGATGGCTTATCCCGTGCTGAGCGAGATGGCCAATGGTACCCTGCAGAAGAATATGCTCGTGGAGGTCAGCCCCAACTGGGACGGCCGCGACAAGCGGGTGACTTACATGGAGGCTTTCGGCCGACTCATGGCCGGTATCGCCCCCTGGCTCGCTCTTCCCGACGACGGTACACCCGAGGGCGCCAAGCGCAAGGAGCTCCGCGAGCTTGCCCTGAAGGCTTACCGCAACGCCGTTGACCCCGATTCCCCCGACTACCTGCTCTGGCGCAAGGAGGGGCAGCCGATGGTCGACGCCGCCTATATCGCCGAATCGTTCCTCCGCGCATGGGATGCCCTCTGGGAGCCTCTGGACCGGCAGACCAAGGATCGCTACATCGAGGAATTCACCCAGATCCGCCGCATCGATCCCCCCTACACCAACTGGCTGCTCTTCTCCTCCACCATCGAGAGCCTCCTCTGCAAGGCCGGCGCTCCGTTTGACGAATACCGCATCAACTCCACTGCCCGCAAGATGGAGGAGTGGTATGTAGGCGACGGCTGGTATGCCGACGGCCCCAACTTCGCTTTCGACTACTATTCGAGCTACGTTTTCCATCCGATGTACCTCGAGACTCTCGCAACCATGCGTGATTCGGGCCGTTACACCCGCCTCGATTACGGCAAATATTACGACCGCGAACTCCGCCGCGCCCAGAAATACGCTATCGTGCTCGAACGCTTGATTTCCCCGGAGGGCACATTCCCCGTTTTCGGCCGCTCGATTCCCTACCGCATGGCCACAATGCAGCCTCTGGCCCTGATGGCGTGGTATGAGAAACTTCCCGCCGGACTGAGCAACGGGCAGGTCCGCGGCGCTCTCACCGACGTGATGCACAGCATGTTCGACGGCAAGGAGAACTTCAATGAGAAGGGGTACCTGACCATCGGTTTCGCAGGCCGTCAGCCAAATGTCGCCGACTGGTACACCAATAACGGGTCGCTCTACATGACCTCGCTGGCCTTCATGCCTCTCGGACTTCCCGCCAGCCACCCCTTCTGGACCGAGGCTGCCCTTCCGCGCACCTCCCAGAAAGCCTGGGGCGGCAAGCCCTTCCCCAAGGACCACCACTGGTCAGACAACATCCGCACCCCCGACCGGTTCTAATCCGCTATCGGGTTTTATCCCGTCAGGTAGCCCCTCCCCGGCCTTCCGAATAGCTTATCCACAGAATCCAACAACTAATAATCACATAAAACAATGGTAAATTTCTCCCTTGAGGGCAAGGTCGCCCTGGTTACCGGTGGTGTTTACGGCATCGGTTTCGCTATCGCCAAAGCGCTGCATGAAGCCGGCGCAAAGATCGTGTACAACTGTAACACCCAGAAGTCCATGGACCTCGGAATCGCCAACTATAAGGAAGCCGGAATCGACGCCAAGGGCTATATGTGCGACGTTACCGATGAGGAGTCTGTGAAAGCTATGATCGCCGACATCGAAGAGAAGTTGGGCGGCGTTGACATTCTGGTGAACAATGCCGGTATCATCAAGCGTATCCCCATGACCGAGATGAGCTGCGAGGACTTCCGCCTCGTTGTCGACATCGACCTCGTCGCCCCCTTCATCTGCGCCAAGGCCGTTATCCCCGGCATGATCAGGAAGGGTCACGGCAAGATCATCAACATCTGCTCCATGATGTCGGAGCTGGGCCGCGAGACCGTCAGCGCTTACGCCGCCGCCAAGGGTGGTCTGAAGATGCTCACCCGCAACATCTGCTCGGAATACGGAGCTGCCAACATCCAGTGCAACGGCATCGGCCCGGGCTACATCGCCACCCCGCAGACCGCCCCTCTGCGCGAGCGTCAGGCCGACGGTTCCCGTCACCCCTTCGACCAGTTCATCGTCTCCAAGACTCCCGCAGGCCGGTGGGGTACGCCCGAAGACCTCATGGGGCCGGCCGTATTCCTGGCCTCCGACGCCTCGAACTTTGTTAACGGTCACATTCTCTATGTCGACGGCGGTATTCTCGCCTACATCGGCCGCAACCCTCTGGAAGCATAATCCTTGCTTCTGCCAATCATTTGAAACCTCTTCAATAAAAGATGGATCAAGTCTTTTCATATATTATAGGACTGGGCGCCGCCGTGATGATGCCCGTGCTGTTCACTATTCTCGGTGTATGCATCGGCATTAAGTTCGGCGACGCTCTCAAGAGCGGTCTCAAGGTGGGCGTCGGTTTCGTGGGTCTGTCGATTGTCACCACGCTGCTGACCTCCTCGCTTGGTCCGGCGCTGAAGGAGGTCGTTGACATCTATGGTCTCCAGCTCGAGGTTTTCGACATGGGATGGCCGGCAGCCGCTGCCGTGGCCTACAACACCGCTGTCGGAGCCTTTATCATTCCGGTGTGCCTCGGTGTGAACATCCTGCTGCTTCTGCTCAAGGCTACCCGCACGGTCAACATCGACCTGTGGAACTACTGGCACTTCGCCTTCATCGGCGCCGTCATCTACTTCGTGGCTTCTTCGCTGGACTGGAACCTCCCGCTGGCATGGGGCTTCTTCGGCGCCATCATCTGCTACATCATAACCCTGGTGCTGGCCGACATGACGGCCAAGAAATTTCAAGGCTTTTACAAGGATATGGACGGCATCTCGATTCCGCAGCCCTTCTGCGCCGGTTTTGCCCCCTTCGCCTGGGCCATCAACAAGGGTCTTGACAAAATTCCCGGCATGAACAAGCTGGAAATCGATGCCGAAGGCCTTAAAAAGAAGTTCGGTCTCCTGGGTGAACCCCTCTTTCTGGGTGTTGTTGTCGGAATCGGCATCGGCTGCCTCTCCTGCGAAAGCTGGGAAGAGTTGGTCGACAAGATTCCCTACATTCTCGGTGTCGGCATCAAGATGGGCGCCGTGATGGAATTGATCCCCCGCGTTACCGTCCTCTTCATCGAAGGTCTGAAACCTATCAGCGACGCCACCCGTTCGCTGATTGCCCGCAAGTTCAAGGGAGCCGACGGACTGAGCATCGGCATGAGCCCGGCGCTGGTCATCGGCCATCCCACCACCCTGGTGGTGTCGCTGCTGCTCATCCCTGTAACCCTCGTGCTCGCCGTTGTCCTCCCCGGCAACCAGTTCCTGCCGCTGGCATCGCTGGCCGGTATGTTCTACATCTTCCCGCTGGTGCTCCCGTTCACCAAAGGTAATGTGCTGAAAACCTTCATTATCGGCCTGATAATCATAGTGGCCGGCCTCTATATGGTCACCAACATCGCTCCCGCCTTCACCCTGGCGGCTCAGGATGTATACACCACCACCGGTGACGACACCCTGAAGATTCCCGCCGGCTTCCAGGCCGGGTCGCTCGACTTCGCCTCATCGCCTCTGGCATGGATGATTTACCAGCTGTCGGTAAACCTCAAATGGATCGGCGCAGGCGTGCTCGTGCTCCTCACCTGCGGTCTGATGTGGTGGAACCGCGTGCTGATTATCCGCAATCAGAAAGCGATGGTTGCCGCCGACTCCGACAAGCTCCAGGAAATAGAATAATCCCCTACGGTTGCAGCGATACGTCAGTAACTCAGGACGCGTCGCTGCAACCGCTACAATTAAATTGAATAAGTAGTTATGGAAGATTTCAAAGAGGTATCCGAGAGCTACACCCTCCCCGAAGCAATCAAGGAAGCGCAGCGCTGCCTCCATTGCAAGGTTCCCGGGTGTAAGAAAGGATGCCCCATCAGCAACGATATCCCAGACTGGATTGCCGAACTTGCCCACGGCAACTTCGGCAACGCCATGCAGATTATCAACAACCGCAGCAACCTCCCCGCCGTCTGCTCCCGCGTATGCGGCCACGAACGGCAGTGCGAGGGTGGCTGCGTTCTCGGTAAGAAAGGGGAAGCCATGCACATCGGGCGCCTCGAACGCTTCGTCGCCGATTTCGACGCCGAAGCCGGATGGCGCCACGAAAACATCCCCGAGAAAACCCGCGGCAAAGTCGCCGTCATCGGCAGCGGCCCTGCCGGCCTGACCATCGCCGGTGACCTCTCGCGTCAGGGCTTCGCCGTGGAAATCTTCGAGATGGAACCCGAACCCGGCGGCATGCTGATGTTCGGTATTCCCGAATACCGACTGCCGAAGGAGGTTGTTCGCCGTGAAATCAAGAAGATCGAGAGCCTCGGCGTGGTATTCCATCTCGGCACCACCATCGGTCCGGACCTCAACGTCGACCAGCTCTTCGCCGAGGGCTTCGACGCAATTTTCATGGGTACCGGCACCGGTGTCCCCAAACGTCTCGACATACCCGGCATCGACCACATCGGTGTCCGCCAGGCCATCCGCTTCCTCCGCCGCGTCAGCCTCTATGAAAACGGGCTGATTGAACGTCGCGAGGTCATTGTCGGCACCGGCGACCGCGTGTTCGTCATCGGCTGCGGCAATACTGCCATGGACGCCGCCCGCTCGGCCCTCCGCATGGGCGCCTCCGAGGTCACCGTCGTCTACCACCGCACCATCGACCGTATGTCGGCGCTGAAAGCCGAATACGACGAGGCTGTGGCCGAAGGTGTCAAGTTCATGTGGGAGTCCTCGATTGTCAACATCGAGGGGGGCGACGGTCCGAAGCTGAAGTCCGTCACCATCCAGACCGGCGACAAGACCGTGACCCTCCCCGCCGAGCATGTCATCCAGGCCGTGGGGAGTGTCCCCGCCTCGCGCATTGTCTCCACTACCGACGGTATCGAAGTCGACGACCGCGGCTATGTGCTGACCCGCGAGAAACCCTACGGCATGACTACCCGCAAGGGTGTCTTCGCCGGCGGCGACGTCACCAACCGCCCCGCCACGGTGGTTCACGCCATGGCCGACGCCAAGAAGGTCGCCGAAGGTATCGCAGCCTACGTGGATGCAGTCAAACTCCTCAAATCAATCGATTAACCAGAGCTACTTTAGCTAAAGTAGCTATCATAGCTAAATTAGCTAAAATAGCTATGATAGCTAAAATAGCTAAGTCAGCTAAAATGCTAATCCAGCCAAACCCCAATAATTCATGAAAAAGCAAATAATCCTCGCCCTTGCGGCAGCAGCTATCGCCATGACAGCCAATGCAGAAACCAAGTACACCATAATGCGCGCCTGTCACCCCGACGACGTCAAGCATTACGACACCGAGCAGCTCCGCTCCCACTTCATGATGCCCACCGTCATGGAGGAGAATGTCATCAACCTCACCTACTCGATGTATGACCGTCTGATTTTCGGCGGCGTGGTCCCCACCCAGGTTGTGACACTCGAGACCATCGACCCCCTGAAGTCCGAATACTTCCTTGAGCGCCGCGAGCTCGGCGTGATCAACGTCGGCGGCGACGGTATCGTCAGCGTTGATGGCAAGGACTACGAACTCCACTTCAAGGATGCGCTCTACGTGGGCCGCGGCAACAAGAATGTGACCTTCCGCAGCAAGGACAACGCCAACCCGGCCCGGTTCTACCTCAACTCCACCACCGCCCACAAGGCTTACAAGACCCAGCTGATCACCATCGACGGCCGCAAGGGTTCCATCAAGGCCAACGTCCTCAAGGCCGGCAGCCTCGAGGAGAGCAACGACCGCGAAATCAACCAGCTCATCACCAACAATGTCCTCGAGGAGGGCCCCTGCCAGCTGCAGATGGGTCTGACCGAGCTTAAGCCCGGTTCGGTATGGAACACCATGCCCGCCCATACCCACGACCGCCGCGTCGAGGCTTACTTCTACTTCAACGTGCCTGCGAACAACGCCATTCTCCACCTCATGGGCGAGCCCCAGGAGGAGCGCCTGATATGGCTCCACAACGAGCAGGCCGTGATGTCCCCCGAATGGTCGATCCACGCCGCTGCCGGTACCTCCAACTACATGTTCATCTGGGGCATGGGTGGCGAAAACCTCGACTACGGCGACATGGACAAGGTCCAGTATCTCGACATGAAGTAATCCCTGTATTGGCCCCTGCCAATTCGTAAGGACGTGCCTTTGGCACGTATAATCCGTGAAGTATTCCATTGTTATCAAAAGAAATCAGAATATAAAAATCATGAAAATTATCACATTAGGCGAAATCATGCTGCGCCTTTCACCCGAAGGCTGCAAGCGTTTCATGCAGGTCGACTCCTTCGATGTAATCTGGGGCGGCGGTGAAGCCAACGTTGCCGTCAGCTGTGCAAACTATGGTCACGATGCTTACTTTGTAAGCAAGCTCCCGACCCACGAAATCGGTCAGGCTGCCGTCAACGCCCTCCGTCGCTACGGCGTCCACACCGACTTCATAGCCCGCGGCGGCGACCGTGTCGGCATCTACTACTGCGAGACCGGCGCTTCGATGCGTCCCTCCAAGGTCATCTACGACCGCGCCCACTCGGCCATCGCCGAAGCTGACCCCGCAGACTTCGATTTCGACGCCATCATGGAGGGTGCCGACTGGTTCCACTGGAGCGGTATCACCCCCGCCATCTCCGACAAGGCTGCCGAGCTGACCCGTCTGGCCTGCGAAGCCGCCAAACGTCACGGCGTCACCGTTTCCTGCGACCTCAACTTCCGCAAGAAGCTGTGGACCAGCCAGAAAGCCCAGAGCATCATGCGCCCGCTGATGAAATATGTCGACGTCTGCATCGGCAACGAAGAGGACGCCGAACTCTGCCTCGGCTTCAAGCCCGAAGCCGACGTCGAAGGTGGCAACACCGCAGCCGAAGGCTACAAGGGTATCTTCGCCGCCATGGCTAAGGAATTCGGCTTCAAGTATGTGGCTTCCACCCTCCGCGAGAGCTTCTCCGCCACTCACAACGGCTGGAAAGCCATGATTTACAACGGCAAGGAGTTCTACGAGAGCAAGCGCTACGACATCAACCCGATCATCGACCGCGTAGGTGGTGGCGATTCCTTCTCCGGCGGTCTTATCCACGGCCTTCTGACCATGGAAACCCAGGGGGAAGCCCTCGAATTCGCAGTCGCAGCCTCCGCTCTGAAGCAGACCATCAACGGCGACTTCAACCTCGTCAGCGCCGCTGAGGTCGCAGCCCTCGCCGGCGGTTCCGCCAACGGCCGCGTCCAGCGCTAATCGCCCGCAGCCCGGCGGTTGCCTTCAAGCCCGTTCGTGGCTGAAAATCATTCTTTCGTTCTGTTATCGCGCGTGCTCGCGCGATAGCTCAACCGTTTGAAACTTAATCCGATGAAAAAAATTCTGCGGAATATCGCAGCAGTCCTGACTGCGGGGGCCGTCGCTTCCTCAGTCGGGGCTTTTGCGCAAAATCCGGCCGACGGTGCCAAGCAAAAAACCGATTCGGTCGACGTGTTTGCCTATATCCTCGGCCCCGGCGACGGCGGCCTGAGAATTGCCTTTGACGACAACGGCGTCTGGCGCCCGGTAGGCGGGGGCAACGGCATCGAGCTGGTGAAATCTGACTTCGGTGCCTGGGGTTCCCACAAGAAAATGTATGAGCCGGTGCTTTACCGCACCCCGCAGGGGTGGCGGTGTCTCTGGTGGGTCAGCGACCGCCGCGAAACCGTGGCGTCGGCCGACTCTCCCGACCTCATGCACTGGAAGCCGCAGCGTTACGCCAACAAAAAGGACGCTGCCGGTTTCATGGATCCGTCGATGAAGCCGGCCACGGCTGCCACCGAAACCGTCAACGTCAAGCAGTACACCGGCGGTATCGTGCGTCTTTCGCGCCCGGAGTTTCTTGAACTGCAGGCTTTTGCGTTGCAGTCCGAGGCTGAATACCGGCGCAACGGCGAGCGGCTGACCGACGATGCCGCGAACCCCGCGCTGAGTCTACCGGTAACCCTGACGGCCCGCCGCAGCTCTCAGCCCGCAATGGCCGTAAGTCCGCACTTGTTCGGAATTTTCTTCGAGGATATCAACTACGGAACCGACGGCGGCCTGTACGCCGAACTGCTCCAGAACCGTGACTTCGAATACCTGAAAGGGGAGGGGCGTGCCGAAGGCTGGGGGCCGACCTACGCCTGGACCCTGACCGACGCCAAGGGGAACGCGTTCGAGCCGTTCATTGCCACTGAGTCCCCGGTCCATCCCAACAATCCCCACTACCTTTCAATCATCCCCGGAGCCTCGAAACTCCTGCTGACCAACAGCGGTTTCGACGGCATATCGCTGAAGAAAGGGGAGACTTACACCCTGTCGCTCTTCGTCCGCATCTCCGGCGGCAAACCTGCCACACTTCGCGCCGACCTTATCAAAAAGGGAAAATCGGTCGGCTCGGCCACTGTTGAAATCGGCGGTGAAGAGAGTGGCAAAAATGGCGGCTGGAGCAAGGTTACCGCCGAAATCAAGGCGAAAGCCTCGGTTTCCGGCGCTGAACTGCGGCTGACCATCCCGAAGGACACCGGCATGGACCTCGATATGGTGTCGCTCTTCCCGCGGAACACCTGGAAGGGGCGGCCCAACGGACTGCGGCCCGACCTGGCGTCGGTGCTTGACAGCATCCATCCGCGCTTCGTCCGTTTCCCCGGCGGCTGTGTGGCCCACGGCAACGGTATCGACAATATCTATGACTGGAAGGGGAGCATCGGTCCGCTCGAATCGCGCAAACCGATACGCAACCTCTGGGGCTACCACCAGACCCGCGGTCTCGGATTCCATGAGTTCTTCGAATTCTGCGAGGATCTGGGCGCCGAACCGCTGCCGGTGCTTGCCGCCGGTGTGCCCTGCCAGAACAGCTGGACTCCGGCCCACTGCTCGGTCGATGAGAATACATCCTGCGGCCAGCAGGGGGGCATCCCGATGGAGGAGATGCCCGCCTACATCCAGGACATCCTCGACCTCGTGGAGTATGCCAATGGCCCGGCTGACTCGGAGTGGGGCGCCAGACGTGCCGCCGCCGGACATCCCGAACCGTTCAACCTGAAGTTTCTCGGAATCGGCAACGAAGACCTGATTTCCGACCTGTTCAAGGAGCGTTTCAGGATGATCTACGACGCTGTTACCGCAGCATATCCCGACATCAAGGTGGTAGGCACCGCAGGCCCCTTCTATCAGGGCTCCGACTACGAGGAAGGGTGGCGCTTCGCCCGCAGCCTGAACGTGCCGCTGGTCGACGAGCACTACTACGTGTCGCCCGGCTGGTTCATCAACCACCGCGACTTCTACGACGGCTATCCCCGCGGCGGCTCCGACGTCTATCTCGGGGAGTATGCCTCGCACGTCCCGGGACGTAAGAACAACATCGAGACGGCCCTCTCCGTTGCACTTTATCTCACTGATATCGAGCGCAACAGCGACGTCGTGAAGATGACCACCTACGCCCCGCTGCTGGCCAAGAAGGACCACACCCAGTGGAACCCCGACATGATCTACTTCGACAATGACAGCATCCGCCTGACCCCGGACTACTACGTGCAGAAACTTTTCGGCGCCAACCAGGCCGACGAGTACCTGCCGATGACCCTGAGTTTCGACACCCTGAATCCCGAAGGGGTGCGCCGGGTAGGTTATTCCGCCATGCGCGACAGCCGGACCGGGGATGTGATCCTGAAGATGGTGAACCTGCTCCCGACGTCGGTCACCGTAGATCAGGAATACCGCGGCCAGGCGCTGCGCACCCTCCTCTCCGGCACTCCGGAGGATGAAACCGCCGCTCCGGTCAGCGAAACCGTTGTTGTCGACGGCGCCGTTAAGCTCCCCCCGTATTCCCTTTCGGTCTATCGTTTCAAAAATCAGAAATGATTCAGACCCCGATATAAATCGGCAATGCCCCCCAGCATTAATCAGAAATAGTTAAAATCCTTACATAAAATGGCTATATTCAAGAAATTGGAGGTGCTCGTGAAGATGAACGAAGCACCTGTTGTCCCTGTTTTCTACCATAAGGACGCCAAGACCGCTTGCGCTGTGGTCAAGGCTTGCTACGACGGCGGTATACGCTGCTTCGAGTTCACTAACCGCGGCGACTTCGCTCATGAAGTCTTCGCCGAGGTGGTGAAATTCGCTGCTAAGGAATGTCCCGAAATGGCAGTCGGCGTCGGCTCCGTCGTTGACCCCGGCACCGCTTCGCTCTACATGCAGCTCGGCGCCTGCTTCGTGGTCGGCCCGCTGTTCAACCCCGAAGTCGCCAAGGTCTGCAACCGTCGCCAGGTGCCCTACGTTCCCGGCTGCGGCAGCGTCACCGAGGTGGGCTACGCCCAGGAAGCCGGCTGCGAAGTCTGCAAGGTATTCCCCGGCGATGTCCTCGGCCCGAAATTCGTCAAGGGGCTCAAGGCGCCCATGCCCTGGTCCAAAATCATGGTCACCGGCGGCGTAGAACCCACCGCCGAGAACCTCAGCAGCTGGAAGGCTGCCGGCACAGACTTCGTAGGTATGGGCTCCAAGCTCTTCCCGAAGGATAAAGTCGCTGCCGAAGACTGGCAGTATGTCGCCGACAAGTGCCGCGAAGCCCTCGCCGCTTTCAAGTAAACTGCTTTCAGGTAAGATTGGTTGAGATTACCCTCATAAAACTAATTACTGCCCGACTCCGCGACTGCGTGGCCGGGCAGTATGATTTATTGGTTTGTCAGTCTTTTCAGGAGGGGGTGGCGGAGAGGATGAAATCAGCGGCGGCTCGTCAGTAAAAGGGGGTGGTTGATGGAAAAATCCGATAAAATCATAAAAGAAATTCAAAAGAGGTTGCTGATTCTGTAGAAAATTTGTAACTTTGTAATGTTGAAGAGATTGTGTTAACTTAAATTTCGTTGCGAATAACGTGGCGGATGCAGTTAAATTAAATAATCTTTCAGCGCAAATATTGTAACCTCTTTTCGAATCCTCGATATGAAATGCAAAAACTGTAACTGGCCTAACCGCCCGAATGAAAAAGTGTGTGTCAAGTGTGGTGCTCCGCTGACCGAAGATGCTCCCGGCCCCAAGGCTCCCGAACCTCCGATTCCGATGTGTGGGCCTCAGGGTCCGATGGGCCCGCAAGGTCCGATGGGTGGTCCGATGGGCGATCCGCAAGGTCCGATGGGCCCGCAGCCCGGCAATATGCCTCACGCTCCCAAGGGTGGTGTCGGCACAATGCCCCTGACCGGCGCAACTCCTGTGCCTCCTGCCGCCCCCGTCCCGGGAGCAGGTCCGATGCCCGGCGGTATGCCCGGCGGCGCACCCCGCGGTCCTCTGGGTCCGATGGGTCAGCCTCAGGGTCCTCAGGGTCCGATGGGACAGCCTGGCGGTGCTCCCTATCGCCCGTCGAACATGTGCCCCCGTTGCAGCTATCCTTTGCGTCCCGGCATGACCGAGTGCCCCAACTGCCATCTTGCGCTGACTCCCGTTCAACCCGCTCAGCCGCAGCAGCCCCGTCCGGCTCAGCCTCAGCCTGTACAGCCGCAGCAGCCTCGTCCCGCGCAGCCTCAGCCCGTGCAGCCGCAGCAGCCCCGTCCCGCGCAGCCTCAGCAGCCCGCTCAGCCGCGCCCGCAAGGTCCGCTGGCCAATTCCGGCCATCAGCCTACAGTGGTAGGGCTCCCCGGCGCCACACCTGCCGCCAACCCCGCCGCTCCCAAGGCCGCACACCGCGCTACGGTGAATATCTACACCGCTCCCGTGTTCGAGGATACCCCGAAGTTCTCCATCTCCCCGGTGGCCCGTCTGAATGAAACCAACGTCCCCAAGGCGCTCGATTTCGAAGGCACCGAAGCTATCCTGAACCGCGCCAACACCGACCCCGAAAACCTCTCGATCACCTCGCGCCAGCAGGCTGCCATCTCGCGCCGCGGCAACAAGTGGGTGATTACCGATATGTCGGACCAGAAGACCACGTTCGTACGCCCCTCGCGCGAAGGTGTCGAACTCCACGACGGCGACGTCATCCTGCTGGGCAACCGCATGTTTATCTTCCACGAAAAATAAAATTTTTCCCTGAACCCAATGGCCGCAACAGCTCAACAACTTTCTTTCTCCGAAGGTGACGTCGTAGGCGGATGTTACACTGTGGAGCGTATGCTCGGCAAGGGAAGCTACGGACTGGTTTACCTGGTCCAGAACTCCCGGGCCGCCAATGTTCCCCAGGGCCACTATGCGCTGAAGCTGCTGAAGCTCTGGGAGGTGCCTGAGGATGTCCGTCCCCCGCTGATGGCACGTTTCGACATGGAATTTGAAACTGGCCAGATCAATTCCCCCTTTCTGGTGTGCTCCCACACCCACGGCATGGAGATGGGCAACCCCTTCATCGTCATGGACTATTGCCCCGGAGGCGACCTTCTGCAGCTCGCTTCGCAGCAGCGGGTCGACATGGCCCGCGTGGCAGCCTGCACCCTGATGGGACTTCAGGCGCTGCACGCCAACGGCAAGGTGCACCGCGACCTCAAGCCCGAGAATGTGCTCATCAAGAGCAACGGCATTTTCGCCCTGACCGATTTCGGTATCGCCGGCGACCGCAACCACCGCATGACCCAGAAGGGTGCCAACGGCAAGGCCGCCCAGATTTTCGGCACATACGCCTATATGCCGCCGGAGCAGGTCGATGCTCGCCGCGAGAATACGGTGCTTCCCACCTCCGACATCTTCTCGCTCGGAGTTATGACATACCAGCTCCTCACCGGTGACCTCCCCTTCGGTCCGCTCGACTCCGACTCCGACCTGGTGGAATATCTCCGCTGCAGCAAGCGCGGCGAATGGGACCGCCGGAAGCTGATGTCCACGCCCGAAGGCCCCATCTGGAGCAACTTCATTGAAGGTTGCCTCCAGCCGGATTTCCGCGGACGAATCCAGAGCGCCGAGGACGCCATGCGTACTCTGCCCTACACCATGGATTCCATCCTGGCTACCCTCCCGGTCAACGAACAGGCTCCGATGCAGCAGCAGGAGGAACCCGCCGTCAACATCTGCCTGACGGTGGTGCACGGCGACCAGTACGGACGCCGCTTCTTCCTCGACAACCTCGCCAATGCCATGCAGACCGACTTCCTGACGCTCGGCCGCCGCGACGACCGCACCTTCAATGATGTCGACATTCTGGAGCAGAATTCCAGCTTCGTCAGCCGCCGCCACGCCTCGTTCGAGCGCGACAGTCAGAGCGGAATCTGATATATCCGCGATGGCCAGCCCGACCCGCAGGCCGGCTACGGCGCCTGGCGCCCCTCGACCAACGGCACTTTCGTCAACTCCCGGGAGGTGTTCCCCGAAGGGCTGATTCTCCATATCGGCGATATCATCTCGGTAGGCGACACCAAGCTGAAAGTCGAGCACATCCCCGACAGCTGGTAAACTCCTCAACTCCTCCACTCATCAACTCCTCCACTCATCAACTCATCAACTCCTCCACTCATCAACTCATCAACTCCTCGACTCCTCCACTCATCAACTCCTCCCCCCATGCTCCCTCTGAGATTTTTTATTGAATACCGCGACACCGACATGCACCATTCCGCCGGGATGCGCCAGGCCGTAGACAGCCCTGAAACGCTTCTCGGACGCGATCCTGATGCTGCCGTCTGCTTCGGCGACGACTGCCCGACAGTGAGCCGACGCCACGCCCGGATCGTCCGCGAGGGGAATGGCTATATCCTTGAACCGCTGTCACGCACGAATTCCACGATGGTAAACGGCCGGAAAATCTACTCGGCCCAGCCGCTGCACGACGGCGACACGATCCGGCTCTCGACCGACGGTCCCTCCATCCGGTTCATATTCCCGGCCGGCGCCCCGATGGTGCCTCCCGGCTACAACGATGCCGTGCTCCTGCTCCCCGGCCAGACGCCACCTCCTCCCCCCGTTCCCGGGCGCTATGGCCCCGGCCGTGTGCCTCCCGTAGCTCCTTCTGCAGGCGGCGGCAAACCCGGCGGCAACCGCAACCATGCTCTCTGGATTGCCGGAGCGTGTCTGCTGCTCATTGCCCTCGGTTTCGGAATCTGGAAAATCGTGGACCTCACCCGCACCAGCCAGCGGCTCGACGCCCTCGTGGCCGAGCAGCTGCGCCAGAAACAGGAGGCCGACTCCTTAGCTTTACTGGCTCATCAGCGCGACTCCATCGCCGCAGCCCAGGGGCTCGGCGGGGAGATGACCGTCGACGCTCAGGCCGGAATCGGCTCATATGTCGGCAGCGTCTCCGCCACCCCTTCCCCCGCCTCTATCAACCCCAACGGCTCGGCTTCGGCCAGCGCCATGCAGGTGGCCGACAAGAGCGTATACTATGTGATGTCGCTCGGTTTTGAGGTGACGACCCCCGAAGGGCGCCACTACGAAATCTCCTGCGGCGACGGCGAAGGTGAAATCTCCGGCTGGTCCGGCACCGGTTTCCTCCTTTCCGACGGCCGCTTCGTCACCGCCCGCCATGTCGTGGAGCCCTGGTTCTTCGTCCAGAGCGAAGAGGAACGCGAGCTGCTCGAACTGAATATCCTGGCGTCGAATGGCGGCAAAATCGTGTCGTATATCGGCGCGGTATCCCCGACGGGCGACCGCCTGACCTTCAAGTCAACCGACTGTTCCATCAGCCGGCGCGGCGACGTAACCCGCCGCCTGAGCGACGGCGAAATGGTGACCCTTGCCTCCTCCGACACCCGCGACTTCGCAACAGTGCATGTCGGGCGCACCGGCGGTCTACCCTTCAGTGCCGACGCCTCGCGCAACCTCCGCCGCGGCACCAAACTGACCGTGCTGAGTTTCCCCTTGGGTCTCGGCGCGAACTCCTACAACGACATCCGCCCGGTCTACGGTTCGGCCACCGTGGCAGCCGACGGGCTTCAGGACGGCATGATTCTCACCACTGAAACCACCTACGAGAAAGGCTCGTCGGGAGGTCCGGTGTTCATCACCGACAGCTCCGGACGCCTGGTTGTGGTCGGCATCACCTCGGCCATCGCGGGGCGCTCCACCGGGTTCATCGAGCCAATCTCCTCAATCCGTTGATACCCGCTATATAATTAATGTGAAAATAAATAATAAACCATATATCACAATGAAAAAACTACTAACCCTCGCCCTTGCTGCGGCAGCCCTGTTGCCTTTAGGCGACTGGAACGCAAATGCGCAGGAGAGCCGCTCGAAATTCGAGGAGAATTTCCTCAAGGCAGGCAACGACACGAAGGGTGACGAAACGGAAACTCCCGCTACCCCCGGAGCGTCGGACTACAGCTATCAGGGAAGCTCCAGTGTGGAGCGCGCCCAATACGAGGTTTATATAGACCTGATCAAGAAAGCTTGCGCCGAAGGGGCGATTATAATCCGTCAGCCGTATGTTGTCGTGGATGCTTCCGGCGCTGAGATTGCCCTTGAGAATGAAAATGATTTCGGCCATTCCTGCTCGCTCGGTATCCGCGTAATCGGGGGGTATGTATTCGGCCCGCAGGCCATGAATCCCTGGGATTACGACAGTGAGTTCGAAGCCAACAAGAATCCCGGCGACCGTCCCAAACTGATGGCTCCCACCAAGTTCGCCGAATTAGGTGATGAGGCTGAATATAACGTGATTGAGTTCAGCGGCAGCAAGGCCGGTCATATCTTGCCCGGCTCGCTTTACTCCATGCGTGACCCGATGAGCATCGATGGCGACGGCTTCCTGACAACGCGCTCGACCGGCAGTGTCAAGGGATACATCGTCTGGTTCTGCAATCCCGATAACAAGGACCTCGATAAGACCACAGCCCTCCAGCTGTCGGTGATTCCCTATACCTACGATATTGATAAGGACCTCTCGAAACTCTACGACCTACCGGATAAGTATGTAAAGAATCCGCTCGGAGCTATTTTTGTCGTTCCCGAAGTGACCGCAACGAGTCAGGTGAACTTCAATCTTTACGGGGTCGGTATTCAGGAAAAAGGGGAGTGGAAGATGCTCTTCCCCTTCGCCGATGATGTGGATATCTATGATATTAAGCCGATTATCAGCGTTCCTGCTGAATCGGTCCCTGACAACAAAGGCACCGGCAACCGTCGCCGCCGCAAAGTGACACCGAAAGCTGACGTAGTACCTGCCGCCGTTCTGACTCCTGCCGCTGCCGTGAAGGATGAGGAGAAGGCTGATGAGAAGGTAGCTCCCGAAGCCGATGCTAAGGCCGACGATTCTCAGGCCACCGCAAAGAAGGATGTCAAGGCCGACAGCAAGAAGGATAAGAACGGCAACAAGTCCGAGGCCGACAGTAAGAAGGACAGCAAAAAGAAAGACGCCAAGAAGAAGGACGCCAGGAAGACTGATAAACCTGCAAAAACAGCTAAACCTGCGAAACCTGCAAAGGCTGATAAACCCGCACAAGGGAATCCTGCTACTCCCGAAGCCGATGACCCCGACAATGTAGGTGCAACCCCTGAGTCAGAGCCCGCTCCCGCGGCAGGTGATGAGCCTACAGCAGAGCCCGCTTCGGCGACCGGGACGGAGCCTGACCAGAGTGTCTTCGACTGATTAATGACTTTACAGCTAAAACGCTAATATACAACGTAATATGCAGCTACGATTCAAGGTGGCAGGAATGACCGACATGGGTCTTGTCCGCACCAACAACGAGGATAACTTCATCCTCTCCCGCAACCTCTCGGTTGATCCGATGCGCTGGATCAACAATGAGGCCTGCATGATCGAACCCAACGGTGCGCTATTGGTGGTGGCCGACGGTATGGGCGGCATGAACGCCGGCGAAGTGGCTTCACAGATCGCAATCGACACGGTCAAGGAGCTGTTCGCCTCTCAGCAGCTCGCCTCCCGGCAGTTCACATCCACTCAGGCTGTCAACGACTACCTCAGCACAGTGGTGGCCGAGGCCGACCGCCGTATCAAGCAGACCGCCCAGTCGCGCCCCGAAACCCGCGGAATGGGTACAACCATCGTCATCGGTTGGCTTCGCGAGGACAAACTCTATGTGGCATGGTGCGGCGACTCCCGTGCTTACGTCTACAACAAGCTGACCGGTCTGCGCCGTCTGACCAAGGACCACAGCTATGTGCAGACGCTCGTCGACGCCGGCAAACTCACCGACGACCAGGCTTTCGATTATCCTCAAAGCAACATTATAACCCGCTGTCTGTCAGACTCTGAGGCTGTCGCCGAGCCGGAATGTCTCCCGACACCTTACAAGGTGGCTGACGGCGACATCATCATGCTCTGCACCGACGGTCTCTGCGGCATGATGCGCGACGTTCAGACCCAGCAGATTCTTCAGACGACTCCCGCCGACGACCTGACGGTGGTGTGCCGTAACCTTATCGACGGAGCCCTGCGTGCCGGCGGTGCCGACAACGTTACCGTAGACCTGCTGCAGGTTGTTTCCGGAGCCGGGAAGGCCACATCGGCTCCGCTGCCCCTTCAGGCGGCTGCCGGCGCTACAGCTTCGGCTGCCGCTGCCGCCGGAGTTCCGCCCGTAACCGGAAAAGCTGGTAAAGAGAAAGCCAAGTCGGGTGGTATCAACAAGTTATATGTGCTTGCCGGCGCGCTTTTCGGCGTAGCGCTTACCGTAGCTCTCTTCCTGATTTTCGGCGGGAACGACGGCAAGGATGACAAGACCGCCGCAGAACAGAATATCGACCTGATTTCAGGCCGCGTTGACTCCCTTAGGGCCGAATCCGGCACCTCCGGTATCACGCAGGTTTCCGCTAATTCGGGCGCTGCAACGCAGGGCGGAGGCTCGTCAGCTTCTGCGAACGATGTCAACACTGCTGCTTTGTCCGCAATGGCAGGCAACGCTCTCAGCACTGTCGGCGAAAGCGGAGGGAAACAAGCTTCAACCGGCGGTAAAGGTAGTAACTCGGGTCAGCCGACCCCTGACCAGACTGCAACTGGAGACAGAAACAATCTTGATGCTGGAAAAACCGAAGCCGACAACAAGGCCGATGTCGATGAGTCGGAGGTTGACGAGGGTAATTCGGACAAACCCCAACAGGAGCTTGCCGAAAGAACCACCACAAGGGTAAGGGTTAAAAAGAACCTGGCGCAGACCCTTAGGGGTTACAAAATGTCGAAAGAGGACTTCAAGAAGCTTAACCCCAATTTGAACATTGAGGATGTTAAGCGTGGTGATTTAATCACTGTCTACCAAAAGCAAAAGTAATATCCTCCTCTCTCTGCTAAATGTTTAGTTAAATTGCTATGACACAACTAACTATAGGCCGTGACCCGGCCAGCGGACTCGTCGTCAGCGACGCTTTCCCCAGGGTCAGCAACAATCACGCCACTATCGAGCTTCGGGAGGGACAGCTGTTTTTCCGCGACCACAGCTCCAACGGCACAATCATCAACGGCAATAACGTGCACCGCGAGGAAGTTCCTCTGACCAACGGCGACCATATTATGCTCGCCGGGGAATACCTCCTGGCGTGGCCCGTGCTGCTGAACTTCTTCCCGAATCTTCAGCGTCGCACCATGCGTTTCGATGCCCAGTCGATCAATCCGATGCCCGAGCAGGTGGCCCAGCGTCTGGACCCGCAGCCTACGGCACAGCAGCGCGGCGGCTATGCCCCCGGCGCTCCGCAGGAGCAGGACGACCGCCGCACCCGCGTTTACAACGGCCGCGGCGGTGCAGCTCCCGGCACGGCACCCTTCGGCGACCGCCGCACCGGCATCGAACAGGCCGGACGCACCGGCGTTGAGATGGCCGGACGCACCGGCGTTGAGATGGGGGGACGAACAGGCATGGAAGTGCCCGGCGGCGCTCCCTTTGTAGCCGGGCAGGCTCCCCAGGGGATCCCCTCCACGGCTGCCGGTCAGCTCAACTCCGTGACCCAGTCGGAAATCGACGACACCCTCCGCAAGTTCAGCGTCGGAGCCTTCCTGGGTTCCTGGGCGTGGGCTATGGCCAACCGCATCTGGTGGCCGCTGGCAATCATCCCCCTGTCGCTGATTCCCTATATCGGCCAGATGCTGAGCATCTATCTCTGCACCTACCTCGGCCTGAACGGCAATCGCCTCGGCTGGCAGCACACCAAGGGTGTGGCGTTCCCGCAGTGGCGCGCCGCCCAGAAGCGCTGGATCTGGATTGGAGCCTTTGTCTTCATCCTCTGCGCCGCAGTGCAGATTTTTGCCTTCCTTTACTTAACGAATTTATAAGACCCTAAAAATCACTACAATATGCAACTTAACGAAAACCAACTTTTCGACGGACGTTACCGGCTGGTGCAGCTGATTGGCAGGGGCGCCTCGGCCGAAGTGTGGAAAGCCATCGATACCAAGGCTGGAAACATGCCCGTGGCTGTGAAAATCTATAAGCCTGACACCCTGGGTCCCGGCTCGAAGGGTATCGCCGAGTTCCAGCGCGAGTTCACCATGGTCTACAACATGACCCACACGAACTTGCTCCACCCTCAGGGTTTCGACATCTGCGAGGGTTCACCCTACCTGGTGATGGCTTACTGCGAGAACGGTTCGGCCAACTCCATGGTGGGCCGCTTCTCGGAGGATGACCTGCTGCAGTTCCTGCGCGACGTCGCCGCCGGTCTGGAGTATCTCCATGACCACAACATCACCCACCAGGATATCAAGCCCGACAACATCCTTGTCGACGACAACTGCAACTATATGGTCACCGACTTCGGCATCTCGCGCCGCGAGTCGGCAAACGACGCAATCGGCGGTACCCGCGCCTATATGGCCCCCGAGGTCTATAAGCGTCAGCCGCAGCACGCCTCCGACATCTGGTCGCTGGGCGCTACGGCGGTGGAACTGGTCACCGGGCAGCCCCCTTACGGCGAGCTCGGCGGCGCCGCCCAGATGCAGTCCGACGCTCCCGTGCAGATCAACGCCAAGCTCTCGAAGCCTGTCAAGAAGCTGATTACCGGGATGCTCGACCCCGACCCGCGCAAGCGTCCGTCGGCAGCTGCCATCCGCACCAGCATCGACCACTTCCGCGAAACCGGTTCATGGGACCGCAACAGCCAGCGCAACAAAATCGCCTACATCGTTGCCGGCGTACTCTCCGTGATCGTTTGCCTGGGTCTGTTCGTCTGGGACCGCACCCGCACCAAGGTGCAGTACTTCGACAAAGTAGTGGAAATCTGGGGTGTGCCCCATGGCATCAACCGCATCTCGGAGCTTGACCAGAAGCACCGCGCCATCACCTACAAGCTCGAGTACCGTGGTGGCAAGCTCCGCCGCATGTCGGTGGTGAACGCCAAGGGCAAAATCACCAACTTCAACGATACCGAGCAGGCTACCGACGCCCTGCAGTCTGAATATTTCTACACCAACGACGGCAAGATCGACTACCTGAAGATCTACGACCGTGGCGGTGAATGTATGCACATTGTGGACTACGATGCCAACCTCGTAACCGCTTCCTTCAAGGCCGACGACGGTTACAGCACCGAGAAGCCTCTCCCCGGCAAGACCACCGAGACCTCGAACTACAACGGCGAAACCGGTCTGAACCCCAACACCAGCTCCATCACCCGTTACAGAATCACCTACGACGACTTAGGACGCCGCAAGAAGGTGGAATATGCTACCTCGCAGAATGTTGACGTTGTCGACGAGGACATGATCCACGGCATGGAGTTCGAATATGACGCCGACGGCCGTGTAACCAAGATGACCTTCATCGGTCTCGACGGCAACCCCCGCGGCAACAAGCGCGGCCTCGCCGTCAAGAAGTACGGTTACGATGAGAACGGCTTCTGGAACGAAATCCGCTATGAAACCGTCGACGGCTCCGCATCGTCCGACGGCTCCAACATCGCCATGGTCCGCATTTCGCACGATCAGTACGGCAACCGCACCGCTGAGCGTTATCTGACCAGCGAAGGTGAGCCGATGCTTCGCTCCGACATGAATGTGGCCGGTTTCGACTATGAGCTCAACGACGAGGGTCTCCCCGTGATGATGACGGCTGTCGGTCTCGACGAGAAGCCCGCATTCACCAAAATCGGTTTCTCGAAGCAGCGCACTGTCTACAACGAAGACGGCTTTGAGATCCGCAATGAGTTCCTCGACGACAAGGATTCACTGGTTAACGTTGTCGTCGACGGTTCCACCTACTCCATCATGACGAACACGGTCAACGACCGCGGTCTGGTGACCTCCGTGGAATACTTCGACCGTTTCAATAACCCGTCTGAGGATAGCTACGGCGCTTCGAGCTATAAGCTCGAACTCGACAGCGTCGGTCGCATACTTTCCGTCGCGCGTTACAACAAGGATGGCAAGCCCGCCCTGCTGAAAGGGTTCTATTACAAGAACACCACGAAGTACGACAAGATGGGCAATGAGATCGAGAACTGCTATTACAACGAAAAGGATGAGCTGACTCCCGACGAGCAGGGTGTGGCCTGCTACATCATCGACCACGACCGTTCCGGCAAGATGACCAAGCTCCAGTTCCTCGGTCCCGACCGCAAGCCTGTCCTCAGCAAGAACCGTTTCTCCATCAAGGAATTCAAATATGATGAGCGCGGCAATCTCGTGTCCGAACAGCTGTTCAACACCGACGGCAAACCCATCGAATGTGCTGATTTCTGGCAGAGCAGCAAGTCGGTTTACGATCCTGCCACCAACTTCCAGACCGGTTATTACCAGTATAGTATCGGTGGAAATCAGATCAGCGGTGTCGAGCAGAAGTATGATGCCCGCGGCAATGTCACCGAACGTCGCGTCTACAAGGGCGCCGGGCAGCTTGCTCCCGGCACTGCGGTGGAACATTCGGCCTACGACACCAACAACCGTGTTGTGAAGATCTGGTACACCGATGCTTCCGGTAAGCGTACAAATGACCCGGATGATGGCAAGTACTGCGAGAGCCGGTATGTTTACGATACTTTCGGCAATGTCGTCGAGACTACCTTCTGGGATGTCAACGGCAATGCCGGTGCCAGCGCCACCAAGGTCCACAAGATGGTCCGCGAATACAACAAGCTCCAGCAGATGGTTGTCTGGAAGAACTTCGGCGTTGACGGCAAGCCCATCGCCGACTCCGCCGAGAATACCGCCGAAGCCCATTACGCCTATGACGAACGCGGCAACGAAATCGAGCTGACCCTTTACGACGGCTACGGCATGCCCATCAACACTTCCAACGGATGGTTCCGCCGGACCCAGAAGTTCGATGCCCGCAACCACCTGATCGAGTATGCCTACTTCAACAAGGAGGGCAAACCCGTTGTAAACAAGGCCGACGAAGTGGCCCGCAAGGTGATAACCTACGACAACCACGACAACATCATCAAGATCGAGGACTACGGCGTCGACAAGCTCATCATGGTGACAACCCGTAAATACAACAGCCATGACCAGCAGACCGAGGAATCCTACAAGGATGCCAACGGCAAGACCCCCGCAGGTTACAATTCGCGCGTAACCATCGAGTACGAAGCCGACGAAATCACCCCCAAGAAACTCTCGGCTTACGGTGCTGACGGCAAGCTCGTCGGCTGGATGATCTGGAACGCTACCAAGAATGAGTGGGGCGACCCGCAGTTTGCTGCCGGGCAGTCCACCGTGATTGCTCCCCCAAATACTGGTGGCGGCGGTAGTGGCACCTCCATTGTGTCCGACTGGAAGGATGAATTCCGCGAACTCGCCGCCCAGTGCCCGATGAAGATCAACGATGACCTTGACCTGTATTCAATCTCCGTCGGTTCCAACTCGGTGACCATGACCTACCGTCTGAACAACATCTCGAAGTACGAGATGTCGGAAAGCGACAAGAGCACTTACCGCGACCTTATCCGCGAGCTCGAAAGCTCCCTGTCGTCGGAACTTCCCAACGGTGCCAGCCTCTACATCCGCCTGGTTGACCGTGCCGACCGTGCCATCAATCTCTGAAACGAAACAGCCGGTATCTGAAAAGAGTCCGGCAATCTCTGAAAATAAATTCCGGCATCCGTCCTCACTCCCGGGGGCGGATGCCCGGAATCCCGCTCAAGACCAATAATCATTAACCAAATAACCCGGCGCGGCCGCCGGAAACTCCGGCAGCCCCCAACCAAGTTAATTATGAAGAAGTTTGTATCCCTTTTTCTGGTGCTGGTGACTTTCTGCACCATGAAGGTGTCGGCTCTCGAACCTGAAGCCGAACGTTTCCGCTCTGCTATCAAATCGTTCCTTCAGGAAGAAGGTTTCCACGCCACCATCGACGACGACGGCTCGCTGAACTTCAAGAAGGAAGGCGTCGCCTACTGGATGTTCTTTTCCGGAGACTCCCCTGTGTATGTCGGTTTCTACCGCGCAGGCACCGGCATCGAGGACTCCGATTACGATAAGGTGCTCTTCGCCGTCAACGCCGCCAACTATGAGTATCGCTGCGGCAAGGCTATGGTCACCGAGGACAAGAGCCTCGTATCCTACACCGTGCAGAGCTACTGCTACGCACCCGAGGATTTCAAGTACGCTTTCTACAAATACCTCAATGTGCTCCAGGATATCCGCGACAAGGTGATTGAGGTCTACAACGACGACAGCGTTTCCTCCTCCTCAACCCCTGTGACCTTCCAGTCCGCCGACGTCCGCATCGAAAAGGACAACGGTGATGCCGTGACCGACTGGGGCCAGACCATCTACTCCTACCGCACCCGCTACCTCACCCCCCGAATCAAGGTGAATTGCACCAAAGCCGGCACCTACACCTTCAACATCAAGATGTTTAACGCCGACGGCAAGCTGACAACCTCCTCCGATTCCCCCTCGGACTACTCCTACGACTCCAGCCGCACCCTCACCAAGGGCGAGAATACCGTGAAGTTCCAGGGCTGGGGCTCCGACACCGCAGGCCACTGGAAAGCCGGCAACTACCGCTTCGAGTTCTACCTCGGCGACAAATACCTTGGCTCCAAATCCTTCACTATCAAGTAATCCGCAGCATATCCCGGCATTTTTCGCAACTAAATTTGGATATGCCGAAAAAAACAGCTAACTTTGCAGCGCTTTAGAGCCGCCGCGGCTTATCCGGCACATGTCCCGCGTGTAACAAGCGGCGGCTTTGGGCGCAAGGATTGTCTTATGGTGTAATGGTAGCACTGCAGTTTTTGGTTCTGCCTGTCCAGGTTCGAATCCTGGTAAGACAACTCGACCTCAGCTTTCTGATCCTCAGTCAGCTGAGGTTTTCATTTTATAACTAATGTTGTAATGTGAGGCTCTTGTCTTATAAGGTGGAGCTATACAGAACTAACAGAAGCAAATTTTTTGGAGGGATTTTCCAATAATCAGATTAGAGGGTGTGTCGTTTATACTGCGATGCGCCCTCTAATTCTTTAGTATGATTAGCCCATATGCTGTTCAAATCGTCGCTTCGCAACAGTCTCGGTAATCCCCTTCGAAGTGACGTTTTCTGTCAAAATATCCCCTTCGAGGTGATGATTTTAGCCAAAACTTTCCTCTTGAAGGGGAAATATTTTCCCAAAAGTTTCCCTATATAGGGGAAAAGTGTTATCTTTGCACAAAAACTTACTCTTATGATAGATTTGCAGCTGATAGATTACATGCAAGAGGAGTTGGCACATACTCCCCGTGAATTTCACAGGTATATGTACGACCGTATACTTTGGGAAGACCGTATGATTGGTATCGTGGGCCCAAGAGGTGTAGGCAAATCAACAATGGTGAAGCAATATCTTTTATCTCAGCCGGATCCGGAACGTTGGTTATATGTTACGGCTGACCATAGCTGGTTTGCGACTCACACCTTGACGGAACTTGCCGACGACTTGATAAAGGATGGAGGTCTGCATCTCATTATTGACGAAGTTCACAAATATTATGGGTGGTCGAGGGAACTTAAGCAGATATATGATGCTCATGCGAAACTACAGGTGATATTTACAGGTAGCTCGGTGCTTGACATCTATCAGGGTGCTTCCGACCTGAGCCGACGTGCGCTGATGTTCACAATGCAAGGCCTTTCGTTCAGAGAATACCTCTCCATGTTCGAGGGAATAAATCTTCCGGTGTATACTCTTGAGGAAATCATAGGGAATAAGGTAGAACTGCCGACGGATTATCACCCGCTGCCGGATTTCAGGGAGTATCTCCGCAAGGGATATTATCCTTTCTGCAGCTTGCCCGGTTATGATATACGTCTTCAGCAAATAATGCTACAGACACTTGAGGTGGATATCCCGCAATTTGCAGGTATGAATGTGTCCACGACCCGAAAGCTACGCCGACTTCTCGTTTTGCTTTCTGAGTCAGCTCCATATAAACCGAATATGACAAGTCTCGGACAAGAGCTGAGGGTGAGCAAAAATGATTTGCCTGACTATCTGGCGTACCTTGAAAAGGGGGGTATGATCGGGCTGTTGCGTGACGAAACCGGAGGAATGAGAGGTCTCGGAAAGGTGGAAAAGGTATATGTGGACAATCCGAACCTGATGTACGCACTCCAGGGTGAGCGCACTGACATCGGCAATGTCCGCGAAACATTCTTTTATAATCAGATGAGAGTAAACAATGAGGTTGTCCCATCAAAAATCACTGATTTCAGGATAGGCGAACATATATTTGAGATTGGTGGCTCTAAAAAAGGAAAGCGCCAACTTGAAGGAGACCCGAAAGGGATCGTTGTCCGTGACGACATAGAATACGGCCATGCACCGTTCATCCCTCTCTGGCACTTCGGCCTCAACTACTGATAGTCTCAAATTACATTTATTTTCATTACATTACATTCTCGTTATTACATTACATTCTTCCTGCTTTTTATGAACAATCATCGATTGCTCGCGGGGCTGCTGTGTGCGGCTGTCACTGCGGGCATGGGATTGAGCTGTGGTGCCTGGGAGGTTTACTCGCTGGAGGAAATGCAGGGTGATGATGCGTGAAACCGTGGCCTTCGCAGCGCCGCCACCCGATGCCATGCTTCTGGCAATGAAGGAGATATACGGCTGGCTGTTGCTTTTGGGACTCGCCTCGCTTATCATCCTCGCCGTCAGCTACGGACCGCTTCGTCCGCGCGCCATCTTCCCGAAGTGGAGCACCTTGCGCAAAGGCACCCGCCGTCTGGTCCGCATCTTCGTCCGCTCCCAGCCCCCCACCTCCCGGTAATCTTTATCCTGCCGGTGCGGAAATTTCGGGACTTTGTGGAAATTTCGGGATTTTGTGGTAAATTTGCAGGAGTATTTGCAAGATTATTTGCAGGATTAAATAATATGTTAAAGAATGAAATTATCGCTAAGGACACGAGGAAGGGAGGAGGGTATTGAAAAATATGGCTGACAGAATCGATGAGGAGAAGCGGGTCGTTGAACTGATGATCCGATTGTATTGCCGGAAAAAGGAGGGCAACGCGAAGCTGTGTCGCGACTGCAGCGAGCTACTGGAATATGCCCGGCAACGGTTGAGCCGTTGCCGTTTCGGTGTCGGTAAGCCTACCTGCAGGAAATGTCCCGTACACTGCTACCGCCCCGACCGGCGGGAGCAGGTCCGTGCCATCATGCGTTGGGCCGGTCCTCGGATGCCCCTCTTCCATCCCGTCGCCGCCCTCCGCCATCTCCTTCGGGAACTCTGATAACCTGTCGCCTTCGGGAACTCTGATACCCTGTCGCTTGTGGGAATCAAGCTCTCAGGTCAGAGTTTCATTGACGAAGGCAGCCGACCGGGACCACGAGCACGCCGTCAGCCGGACGGCGGTAGGCATACTGACCTACCCCGGTAAGCACCATTTTAAACGACGGCGGGGCCATCTTGGAGGTGTCGATCTTGTCTGCTAATTTGCATAGGTTTGCAGCACCTTCGCCAATCAGTTTGTCTCCGCCGAGTTTAATCTCAATCAGACCGTACTTGCCGTTTTTGAGATGTATCACCGCATCACATTCCAGCCCGTTTTTGTCGCGATAGTGATATACGGAACCTCCCAAGGCTTCTGCGTAAACACGTAAATCCCGTATGCATAGGGTCTCCAACAGCAATCCGAAGGTGTTCAGGTCATTCAGCAAATCTTCAGGTCCAAGGCCAAGAGCAGCGGTCGCTATGGATGGGTCTGAGAAATAACGGGTTTTAGAGCTGCGGATTGCAGTCTTACTGCGCAGATTCGGATTCCATGCAAGGGAATCTTCGATTACGAAAATGCTTTGCAAGGCGTTGATATAAGAATAGACAGTGTTTACAGATCCCTTTACGTCCAGCCCCGTTGCAAGGTCATTAGCGATGGTGGTGACGGGTATCTGCATCCCCTGATTGCGAGCCAGCGAGCGCATCAGTCGTCGGGCGAGTTCCGGGTCACGCTCGGTATTGTCGGCTCGAGAAATATCCCTGCGGACGACCGCTTCAAAATACTCTTCGGCCTGCTTCAGTGCCGGCTTGACGCGTTCTTTAAGTACCGCTTTGGGCCATCCTCCACGGCAAGTGAGAAAAGCGAGTCTGTCAATATCAATCGAGGAGGCGCCGTCAATTGCTTCAGCGTTGCGAAACAGCTGCCCGAGACTTACATCACCCGAAGAGTCTCCGGATTCCCATAAACTCATGGTGCGCAGCCGGAGCCATGACATTCGCCCGGTGCCGGTATGGAAAATATCGCTGTCATCCGCCGGCACGGCCGAGCCTGTCAGTATAAACTGCCCGTCAGCATTGCGGCGGTCAACTTCATTGCGGACAGCGTCCCAAAGCTGTGGCGACATTTGCCATTCATCAATCAGACGCGGGGTAGCACCTTGAAGAAGGCGAGAAATGTTGGTTTGGGCTAAAATTAAGTTTTGACTCCGTGTGTCCGGGTCTGACATATAGAGCACACTCTTGGCATGCTGGGAAGCCAACGTCGTCTTTCCGCAATATTTTGGTCCTTCAATCAGAACGCAACCCATAGCGTCGAGTTTATCTTCCAAAATTGAGTCCGCAATTCTCGGTTTATAATTATCCATATCCAGCTAATAAAAGTGCTTGAATTCAACCAGTGATTTATCGACTGCAAAGATACGCATAAATAATTAATAATCACAATAAAATGTAATTTTATTGTGAGAGTTGGCCGGTTTTCATTGTGAGAGTTGGCTGATTTTCATTGTGAGAGTTGGCTGGTTTTCATTGTGATAGAAGGATTGTTTGCGGGCATGGCTGTTAAGAGGTTAAAGATGCAGAGGCACTTGCCGCGGTCTGTTTATCGCGTGGGCAGGCCCTATAACGGAATCTTACAGCTTCTCCACTTCAGCAGGAGCGAGACCGGTTAGTTTGCATATGGTCTCAGTGTCAACCCCGAATCTCTTTAATTTTTTTGCTATTTCCAGCTTCCCTTCCTTGAAGCCCTCCTTGCGTTCACAGCGCATAACGGCGAGGTTGTCGCGGTAGACTCGAAGGGATTCTTTGTACTGGCTGCGTTTCGGCTCAGGCATAGCCTCGATTTCGGCAAGGCTGCCCAGCTCGTCAAATATCGCTTTCTGTGCCGCCAACGACATTCTCGTCATAGGTTCCACGTTCTTCTGTATTTGATACTTATTTCAGAGCTCTTATAGATTAGCGACTTCTTCGGGTGTAAGACCGGTTAATTGACAGATAGTAACAGAGTCCATACCGAATATCTTCATATTCTTGGCGATATCTATCTGTTTTTTCCTTTCACCTTCCGCCAGACCTTCCTCCCTGCCGGCGTTGCGTTCACAGCGCATAACGGCGAGGTTGTCGCGGTAGACACGAAGGGATTCCTCGTACTGGCTGCGGTCAGGCTCAGGCATAGCCTCGATTTCGGCAAGGCTGCCCAGCTCGTCAAATATCGCTTTCTGTGCCGCAAAGGGCATTCTTGATAATGTATCCATATTCTTCAGCACATAAATCCAACGTTCAAAATTTGTCTCACACTCATCTTCCGACTTGGTCATCAGAGGAACCTGTATGAAAATCATACGCATCTTGTCGGAGAAAAGTTCACCTGTGGCGAGGTCTGTGAGACCTACATCCATCCTGAGCCGCTCCGGACGTTCTCCTCTGTTGAATTTCCAGTTCATGAAGTAGATGCCGTAGACCGGAATCAGCTTGTAGTCCCAATTGTCGCCCCTCTGCCCCTGAGTGTGAATATCTCCGGCGAGGTAGAACAGGGCGCGGTCCACGAAGTATTCCTGCATCTTATTCTGCATCTCTACGATGATATGCTCGCCGGTATCAGTCTCGCAGTAAATGTCGTAGATGATACCTCGTTAGGATTTCATTCGAGGCAGAACCTCTTTGTCGGTATAGACTATATCGACAATCCTCCGCTCCCCTTCCAGAAGGTCATTCAGGAAATCAATGAGAATAGGCTTGCTGAACTGCTGTCCGAAGAGCTTTTTGAAACCGAAGTCGGTAAAGGGATTGATAAACTTACCCATGGTCGTAGTAGGTTGTTTTCGCAAAGATACAATCTTTTCGCGACAAATGCAAGAGCCGCGGAACTTTGTTTGGGAGCATATTTACCAGAAATGTCAGCGGAGGTTGGAAAGGGGAAGTCTCAGCGGAGGTAGGGGCCGGTGAGGGAGGCGGGGGAGGCGGCGATGTCGGCGGGAGTGCCTGTGGCTACGATGCGGCCGCCGGAGGCGCCACCGCCGGGACCCATGTCGATGACCCAGTCGGCGTTGGCGATGATGTCGAGGTCGTGTTCGATGATGACGATGGTGGCGCCCTGACTGAGGAGGTGCTCGAAGACGCGCAGCAGGGTCTGGACGTCGTGGGGATGCAGGCCAATCGAGGGTTCGTCGAAGACGAAGAGGGAGTCGCCCTGCAGGCGCCCCATTTCCGAGGCGAGTTTGAGTCGCTGGGCTTCGCCGCCGGAAAGGCTGGTGGTGGCTTCGCCGAGGGTGAGGTAACCGATGCCGAGATGGTCGAGGGTGGCCAGCCGCGAGCAGACCGTGCGGTTGTCGGCCATGAGTTCTATGGCGCCGGTGATGTCGCTGGCCATGAGTGTGGGGAGGGAGAAGGTGGCGCCGGCCTTGTTGGTCAGGCGCACCAGGTCTGCCTCTTTGGCGTAGCGCGAGCCGTGGCACTCCGGACAGGGGATGTCTACGTCGGGGAGAAACTGCACGTCGAGGCTGATGGTGCCGGTGCCGTCGCAGACCGGGCAGCGCAGCCGTCCGGTGTTGTAGGAGAAGTCACCGGCTTTATAGCCGAGCTCCTTGGCGCGGGGCTGACGGGCGTAGATCTTGCGCAGATCGTCGTGGATGTTGGCGTAGGTGGCTACGGTCGACCGGACATTCGCGCCGATAGGCGTGGAGTCGATCAGTTTCACGTGAGCTATCCCGTCGGCCTCGATTGAACGTACGTTCGGCGGCAGCTGATGCCCTGCGGT
Organism: uncultured Muribaculaceae bacterium; assembly: GCA_902494515.1. Taxonomy (GTDB): domain Bacteria; phylum Bacteroidota; class Bacteroidia; order Bacteroidales; family Muribaculaceae; genus UBA7173. The sequence goes on from CABUTS010000017.1 coordinate 42,515, forward strand.
GACGGCCTGCAGCCCGGCGACGAGACTCTCGAGCACCATGGTCGTTTTCCCCGAGCCGGAGACGCCGGTGACCACCGTCATGCGGCCGCGCGGAATTTTGACGTCGAGCGGCCTGACGGTGTGGATGGCGTTGGTCTGCATCTTTATGGCGCCGTTCGCGAAGATTTCATCGCGTGGAATCTCCGGGAGAATCCTCCGGAGCGCGGTGCCGGTGAGGAACGGCCCGATCTGTGACTCCGGATTTGCCTCGATTTCGGGGATGGTACCCTCGGCGATGACCCGTCCGCCGTTCGATCCGGAGCCGGGACCCATCTCGATGAGCCAGTCGGCGTCGCTAAGAATCTCGGTGTCGTGGTCGACGAGCAGCACTGAGTTCCCGTCGTCCACGAGGTCATGCATGACCCCTTTGAGTCCCTCGATGTTGGCCGGATGGAGACCGATTGAGGGCTCATCGAGCACATACAGCACCCCCGTGGTGCGGTTGCGGACGACTCGGGCAAGCTGCACACGCTGCCGTTCGCCGGTCGAAAGGGTCGACGCAGCGCGGTCGAGGGTGAGGTACGACAGCCCGAGGTCTATGAGCCGCCGGGCTGCCAGGTCGAACGACTCTACGATGCTCCGGGCCATCGGCCGCATCTCCGCGGGCAACTTCTCCGGGACGGAATCCACCCAGTTCAGACAGTCGCCAAGGGTCATTTCGCAAACCTTGTCGAGACTTTTGCCGTCGATGCGGGGAGCGCGGGCAGCCTCCGACAGGCGCGTGCCGTGGCAGGCCGGACAGGCTCCTGATTGCAGGAATTTCTCCACGCGTTTCATCCCCTTGTCGTCCTTGACCTTTGCTAAGGCGTTGCGCACGGAGTTCGCCGGGCTGTAATATGTGAAATCGAGCGGCACGGGCATTTCTCCGTTTTTGGGCTTGTAGAGAATATGGTGCTTCTCCATCGGGCTGTTTAACACGATGTCGCGTTCCTCCGGAGTCAGCTCCCGGAAAGGCACATCGGTGCGCACGCCCATCTGCCGGACAACGTCGGTCATCAGCGACCACATCAGCGAGTTCCATGGCGCTACGGCCCCCTGATCAATAGACAGCGATTCGTCGGGCACGAGCGACGCCTGGTCGACATCCATCACCGTGCCGGTGCCACCGCAGGTCTGGCACGCTCCTGCGCTGTTAAACGAAAGGTCCTCGGCCGACGGTGCATAGAAATGGTTGCCGCACTCCTTGCAGACCAGCTCTTTTTCGGCCGCCACGTCGAGTGTAGGCTGATGGTAATGGCCGCATTTCGGACAGCGATGTTCCGCCAGTCGCGAAAACATAAGCCTCAGGCTGTTGAGCAGCTCGGTGGCCGTGCCGAACGTCGAGCGGATCCCCGGCACACCCGGGCGCTGATGCAGCGCGATGGCCGCCGGGACGTAGAGAACCTCGTCGACCTGCGCCTTCGGAGCTTGCGACAGTTTACGGCGCGTGAATGTCGACAGCGATTCAAGATAGCGCCGCGACCCCTCGGCGTAAAGCACGCCCAAAGCCAGCGACGACTTCCCCGAACCGGAGACCCCGGCCACCGCCGTGATGCAGTTCAGCGGCACGTCGACGTCCACATTCTTCAGGTTGTGGACCCGGGCGCCGCGCACCAGAATCTTCGCCGGTGCTTCCCGGCGCCCCTCCGCCGCAATTTCCTTCGCCTCGTCAGATGATTTCATTCTGCCTTAATATAGATTGTATCAGTGTGTTAATGTATTTCCCGCGTGAACCGCGGATATTCAGGCCGGACCCTATTCCAGGGATCGAATCAGCTCTACGTTCCGTATTTCGATGTCGGACAGCATATCCGACACATCGGTATAGCGGGGATCGTACCAGTCGTATTGCGCGAAATATTCCTGAAGCTCAGGCGACCGGAAGATGTAGCCGTGTCGGGCATAGACCGCATTCCGAAGCACGCGGAGATCCTGTTTGCTGAGTCCTCGCAGGTCGCCGGCGGTCAGGATGGTGTTGCTCAGGTCATACAGGCTGATGCCCATAACGTTGTCGGAATCGACGGCTGGCGCATAATATGTAGTGTCAGCCGGAGTGTATTCAGCCGCTTCTTCAACACTATCGGATTCATCGGTATACACGTGCACCTTCATCTGGTCCGCATTGTTGTAAACGTTAAGGTCATTAAATATTGTTCTGACGTAGACAATGGGGCCTGCGATTATCAGAAGGGCGCATGCAACAGTGATGACGATGTCGGGCATTCCGAATTTTGCGGGTGCCTGATTCTCATTCCTATATTGCGAGGGCATGCACAGCAGTATCAACAGAATGAGTCCTCCAACAAAGGGGATAAGCGCCAGCAATATAAGCAATGGACTCTTGCCTGAATCGCGCAGACGGCGGCACGAGATAGCCAGTGAGGGGAGTAGGATTGCGAGGTTAAACAGTGTCGGAAGCACAATGAGAGTCAGGGCATTAAAGCTATTCCCTCCCATCACAAGTCCACAGATAAGCATATTGAGACCGGCGACTCCCAACGATATAATGAACAGCGACAGATATGTAA
>CABUTS010000018.1 GCA_902494515.1 uncultured Muribaculaceae bacterium
ATATGGCGGGATGGATTGAACTCTTTTGTTGCCATTGGGATGAATGGAGTTATTTTGAAACCTGACGAGCCTGCATGAGGGCGCGGGCTACGGTGAGGTCGAGGGGAGAATCGATGTCAACGGAATCTTCGCGCGACATTTCGTATGGTATCCGCAACGGGAAGGCGCCGAGCGGCATTTTGCGAATCGACTGAGGATTAATCACATACACAGCGCCGTTGTATTCCCAGGCCTTTGGGGCGTCCTGGCGGCGGGTAATCAGACCGTCCCCTTTGGAGATGTGCAGAAATCCCTCTTTGTCGGTCTCGAAACAGTTGTAATAGGGGTTTGAGGAGGCTTCGCAGACCGAAACAACCATGTCGGTTTCGCCGGGGGGGAAAAGCTGCATTGCGCCTAAGACATGCTCTGCGCGACGGAAGGGGGAGGTGGGCTGGAGCAGGACCACGCAGTTGTAGTCGATTCCGGCGCTGTCGGCCCAGTCCATGGCGTGGAGAATAACCTCGCGGGATCCGGACTTGTCGGTGGATAGCTCCGCGGGGCGCCGGAACGGAACTTTAATTCCTTCTTTCTCAGCGACTTCAGCAATCTCCGGGGAATCGGTGGAAACCACAATCCGCCGTTCGTCGCTTTGATCGTGGCAACCGGCCAAAGCACCGAGGGCGGCTTCAATCGAATAGGCAATCAAAGGACGTCCGGCGAGGTCCACGATGTTCTTGTGGGGGATTCCCTTGCTCCCTCCGCGGGCGGGGATTATGAACAAGGGCTTTAAAATCTGCTCCATCTTGGAATCGTTTATCGTATATCGTATATCGTGTATCGTATATCGTTAATCGTTTATCGTTAATTGTTTATCGTTTATCGGGAATCGCTAAACGCTAAACGTTTAACGCAATTGGGTGTTGGTCGGGACGTTGAGGATGGGGTAGGGGTCGACAAAGCGCTTGGCGGCGAGTTTCTCGGGGAGAATGGTCACCAGAGTGTCGACGATGCGGCGGACAGTGTCGCGCTTGGCGTAGGGGTTCTCGGTCTCCAGGGCGTTCCGCTTTCCGGCGGGGGAAATGGCGAAGGAGATTGCCTGATGGATTTCGTCGGCTTCCGGGCCGCAGTGGATTACCGAGGAGGCAGCGATGCGTCCTTGCTGGCGAATGCCGATGTCAACCGTCGGGATGTGCATGGAGGGAACTTCGACGATGCCGCTCGAGGAGTTGCCGACCACGGCGGCGACGTAGTGGAGCGCCGCGATGTAGCGCTGACGTCCGAGCGAGGGAACCACGGTCACGCGCTTCGGATTCTTCTCGGCATAGCGGTTGATCATGTCGATAATCACCTGACCCTGAGGGTCGTTGTTGGGGTAGGTGAAGATGATGTGCGAGCTTACGAACCCGTCGAGGGCGTCGAGAAGTGCCTGACAGCGCTCCTGGACCGGGGCGATGTCCATGGTTGCGGGATGTAGGGTCACCAGAAGCGTTGTGTGGTTGATGGTCATCCCGAGGAATTTCTCAAGTTCCGTCTGCGGCATTACCGGGTCGTTGATGATATTCGATACGCCGAGCGCGCCGGTGGTGAACACCCGCGCGGGGTCTTCACCCATGGAAATCACGCGGTTACGGTAAGCGTCGGTGGCAGTGAAATGGATGGTGGAGAGTTTCGTCAGGGCGTGGCGGATATTGTCGTCGAAAGCCCCCTCGGAAATCTCGCCTCCGGCGATGTGGGCGATGGGGATGCGCATGATCGTGGCGGCAGTGGCCACGGCCAGCATCTCGTAACGGTCGCCGAGAATCAGCAGCAGGTCGGGTTTGAGACGGTCGAAGGCGCGGGCCATCCCCTCGAGACAGTGTCCGGTGGCTACGGCGGTGTCGAGCGGGGAGTCCGAAGCGGCAATCATTTCAACTCGCTCGTCTACGGTGATGCCGTCCTCGATAATCTCGTTGATTGTGGCGCCGTATTTCGGGTCAAGGTGCATGTTGGTTGCCACCACCTGCAGCTCCACAGCTTCGTTGTCGCGGAGTTCGCGGGCCACGGGACTCAGAAGCCCCCAGTCGGCGCGGGTGCTGGTGACGATACAGATTTTTCGTTTGCCGGAGTTTTCCATTCTGAAAGGAGAAAAAGAGGTTTGCAGAGCTTCGCAGCGCTCTGTTTGAGGTATTGTCTTTAAATTATCAAGGGGTACACCTTTGAATATGGTGTACCCGATGATAAAAATAGCTATATAATAAGGTATGGCAACCTTGCGATGGCGAAAAGTCGCTGTACCTTAATTGTCAGGTTGGAAAAATCAGTAAGGCTTGCCGGTAACTTCAACTTCGCGGGTGAAAGCCATGCACTTGAAGTCGAGGTTGAGGCTGGAGCCGAGGACCATGATGCCGTTGAAATCAGTGATTTCGTATTTGGGATAGGGGGTGTCGCCGATGGTGGGGGTGAGTTTCTCAGACTCAAACTGGATGCCGCCGCGTATATATTTCACATTCAGGGCAGGGAACTGCATGGATGAGATGGTGGAGGGCATGTTCGACACGAACTGCGGGTTGGCGATGGCGAGGAAAGCGGTCTTGCCGTCGGAGTTCAGCTGCACCATGTAGAGGGGGGTCTCGGTGGTGAAGACATCGGAGGGGTTGTTGATGTCGAAGGTGCGGGTTGTTCCGGAGAACACGTTCTGACGGAAGATGAAGCATACATCATAGTTGTTGTCGACGATGAATGAGAGCTTCGTGAGCACCTGCATACCGTTGGCACGGGAGTTGAACTTGATGTTCAGGTCGCTGATGGTGTGGTGGCTGCCGGACTCGATGTCGAAAGTTGCGGTGGAGCTGAGTTCCCAGCCCGATTCCTTGTAGGCGAAGGGGGTTGCGGGAAGCTCGAACGAGATGGCAAGTTCGTTGGGGTCATACTGCAGCGAGTTGACACTCAACTGTATAGTCGAGTTTGCGAAGTCGACGGTGAGAAGGATGGGAGCGCCGGACAGGGCATAGGTTGTGTTGTCCTTGATGGAGTAGGAGCTGATGAACGAGTCGGATGCCTTGAGAGTCATCGACTGGGTGTTGGTGTAATTGTCGTTGCTGTCGCTGCAGGCCGGGAGAATCAGGGCCACGAGCGATGCGAGGAGAATTGTTTTAAGATACTTCATTTTTATTTTTTTTATAATGTTTTCCGAAGTTGTTGGTTACTTTCAGAAATGTGAAAAGACTTATACTCAGATGATTATGCGGGGTGAATCAGAACTCAACGTCGTAGCGGAGGGTGACGCCGAAGGCGGTGTCGTTGCCCCGCTGCAGGAAGGTATTCCCTATAGAAACGAAATAAAAGGTCGCATATTGCGTTGAGGTGAGGTTGTTGGCCCATATTTCTATCGAGAACTGGCGGTGGTGGAGCTCGGCGGAGGCGTTCAGCAGCGCGTAGAAGGGCTGGCTGACGGTGTTGGCTTCGTCCCAGTATATCCGTCCGACGCCGCGGACGTTGGCCTGGATGTCAATCCGGTCGATCCAGCCTGCAAGGGGTCGCGATATGCCGGCACCGACAAAAAGGGTGTTCTCGGGGGCGTAGGGGAGATGGCAGCCGGCGTAGTTCTGACGGCCGTTGTCGAAGCGCACAAACCGGGCGTCGGTGAAGCCGTAGGAACCGCGGGCGAACCACCCCCAGGGGTGGGTGTAGCTCGCTGAAATCTCTACGCCGCGGGAGCGCGATTTCCCGGCATTGGCCATGAGGCGCCCTGTGATGCTGCCCGGAGGAAATATGGTAACCTGTTGATTGTCAACGTTGATCCAGAACGCCGCCAGGTCGAAGGTAAGACGTGCGTCGAGCATCGCCAGATGGGCGCCGACCTCGTAGTTCCAGGTGGTTTCAGGCTTGTAGCCGACGGTTGCGGCCACATCGTAGGGTGCCGACATCCCCATCTGGGCCATCATCTGCTGCTGAAGGAAGTCGGAGAACATCTGGGTGTTGTATCCTCCTGATTTGTAACCTTTTGTGGCGGAAACGTAAACGTTGCCGAGGGTTTCGGGTAGGCGGTAGGAGAGGGAGAGTTTCGGCAGAAGCTGATTGAAGTCGCGTTTCAGTCGTCCCCGCTCGTCGATGTTCAGTTGCTCGGTGCGGAACGGCTTCAGCGGCAGCGGGGGGGGAAGCTGGCCGCCCGAGGCGGTGTTGTCGTAAATGGTGTAGGCGGTGTTGCACGACGACCTGTAGTTCAGGCGTGTACGTTCCCAGTCGTAGCGCAGGCCGAGCGTAGCGGTGAAGTCGCCGAGGTGCAGCTGGCTTTCGTGATATACTGAAAATCCACCGGCAGGCATCCTGAAATCGCTTCCGAGGGTGAAATCCGGAGAATCCCAGAAAATCGGGTAGTGTGGGTTGATTTCGTTGCGGTTGGAGGTTATCAGACGGTCGATTCCGGTCTCGAAGAAGGTTACCGGTGCCTCCATTTTGGTATGCTTGTAGAAACCGAAAACGCCTGCAAGCCAGGAATATACGCCCGTCTGCGGGCCGCGGGCCACGAAGTCGGCGGTGAAGGCCGATTCCTTGCGTTTCTGGCGCAGTGTGAAGTAGTCCTCGTCGGTGAAGTCCTGGTCGAGGACCAGATCATCGTCGAGATACTGGTAACTCATTATCGACGAGAAGGTTATTCCCTGAAATGAGTGCTTCACGGTCAGACCGTCGACGAATGAGATGCGCTTGTAGTAGCAAGTGTCGTTATAGCTGACATCCGGGGCGCCGACGCGCTGATAGGGGTAGCCGTGCTGGTTCGCGCGCGACATGATTGCGGTGTTTTCGACCACCACGTTCCCTTTGGGGCGGAAGGCGGTTTTCCAGCGGATCGAACCGAGGTGCTCTTTGCCGACGGCGGTGTTGTTGAAGGCGTTTTTATAGAAACCGTCGGTGCCGCAGACATCGCCGGTTACCGACATCCCGAGTTTTGGCGAAAGCTTGCCGTAAATGCCTGCCGAGGCGCGGTAGGTGTTGTGGTTGCCATAGGAGATGCGGGCCTTCACCCCCTGAAACGAAAGGGGGGAGAGGGTGTAGATGTTGATCAGCCCCCCCATTGTGTTGCGGCCGTAGAGAATGTTCTGCGGCCCGCGGAGGATTTCCACGCGGTCGATGTCGGCGAGGTCGAAGTCGAAATTGTCCTTATTTATAATAGGTATATTGTCGATATTGAAGCCGACCGAGGGTTGGTCGATACGGGTGCCGAGGCCACGGACATAGACCGAGGAGGTCATTCGCGACCCGTAGGCGGGCATGTAGAAGTTCGGGGCAAGGGCTGCCGCCTGCTTCAGGTTGACGATATCGTAACTGTTTATGGCTGAGGAACCTATGTAGGTTACAGCCTCGTCGGCGTTCGGGCTGTCGCCCCCCTTGATGGCGGTCACGGAGACCTCGCCGAGCACGATGCCGGGGTGTGGCGCGACAGCGGCGGTGTCGGACGGCTCGGATGCCGAGGAAACGGCACCTGCCAGCAACACTGTGCCGGCGGTCAGACCACGCATTGCGGACAATATCACACCGGGTGTTCTCAGCATTTTTACATTCAAGGATTTACAGCGGTTCATCGGGCTGCAAAGTTACGAAATTTTTTTTGAAAACTTCCCACGGGTTCGCCGCTGAAGCTCAAAATTCAGTGAATAATCATTAAAAAACGTAGCAGGATTTGGAAAAATCGGAAATAAAGTGTTAAATTTGGACTCTGAAAGATTTCCACTCATTAAACTTTCCCCCTTTCTTAACCTTTTCCATGTAGAAATGGCCAAAGAATCACCCCGTGAAGATCCCCAGCTGATTGAACGTTTGCGCAACCCTGAGACTTGCCGCCAAGCGTTCAACGAGGTGATGCGTCTATATTCCGAACCTCTCTACTGGCAGGTGCGCCGCATGGTCGAAAACCATGATGACGCCAACGATATCCTCCAGAACACTTTCCTGAAGGCGTGGCAGTCGGTCGAGGGGTTCCGCGGCGATGCCCGCCTGTCGACATGGCTCTATAAGATAGCCCTCAACGAAGCCATCACATTTCTTGCCCGCGAACGTAAACGCTTGAATGTCAGTCTTGACGACGAAGAAAGTCACCTTGTGCATCAGATCGAAAGCGACGAATATGTCGACGGCGACGCCCTTGCGCTGAAGCTCCGAAAAGCTGTGGCATCGCTCCCGGAGAAGCAGCGTCTGGTCTTCAACATGAAGTATTTCGATGAAATGAAATATGAGGATATTTCGGAAATCCTCGGCACCACGGTTGGCGCCCTGAAGGCTTCTTATCATTTGGCTGTCAAAAAGATAGAACAATATTTCGCCAATAACGACTGACGCAGCATTGGTCGGACGGTCGAATAATTGGCTTTTAAGATAAATTTTTTAAACCAGTCGCTTAAACCTTCATTTGCAGAAAAAGTCTAACAATTACAAAAGCTTAAGACCGAATGGTGTCCTCCCGGCATCCCCGCTTTTCTAATTTCTACTGAATCAGAAACTGGCGTTTCGGCCTGTTGGCTTTCGCTTCAAAAACTATTGCAATGCAAAAGGCTAAAGAAAACATACTCGACGTAATCGGTAGAAAGGACGGCATGACTGTCCCTGAGGGCTATTTCGAGGACTTTCAGAAACGGATGGAAGCCATGCTGCCGCGCAACGAGGCGGCCGAGTCCACCGCCAAGCCTCAGCCGCCCCGTACATTCTTCCACCGTGTGCGCCCCTACATCTATATGGCGGCCATGTTCGCCGGTATCTGGTGCATGATCAAGATGTTCTCGATGATGGGTTCCACCTCCGTAGACCTCTCGATCGACAAAAACGAGGTCCTCTCCAGCGCCCTGAGCGACGAAGATTTCGTCTACGAGTACATTCTGGATGATGTCAGCGAGCGCGAAATGCTCGACGAGATGTACAACGACAGCATCTCCATCCTTGACATGACGCCCCCCGACTCCCTCGACGAGGCCGCCCATTAATCTGAAAATCGCTCATTATGAGAAAGTTTATTCTGCTTAACCTCCTCTGGATTGTCCTCCTGTCACCTATAGCTATGCTCGCTGCACCTCAGGATGAGGGTGGTCGCGAAAAATGGATGACCGAGCTCCGCCAGTACAAGCGGGTGTATTTCACCCGCGAACTTGAGCTCTCGCGCGACCAGCAGAACGAATTCTATCCCCTTTACGAGGAGATGGAGGACAAAATCAGCCAGATCAACGACGAGGCCCGCATGATGGAGAAGCGGGTCGCCGACCTCGAAAACGCTACCGATCTGGAATATGTCACTTCCGCCGAAGCCTCCTACAACGCCAAACTCCGCGAGGCTGAAACCGAGAAGGAATATATGGAAAAATTCAAAACCATCCTGACTCCCAAGCAATTATTTAAACTGAAGGCTGTTGAGCGCCAGTTCAGCCGCGAGCTGATGAAGCAGCATCACCGCCTGCGCGACAGGTCCCAGAAAAAATAATCAAGGGTGATTACCCTGAAATGTATAACAAAGGACGCACCCGGGGCCTAAACCCACAGTGTGTCTTTTGTGTTTTAAAAGCGTACCTGCGCTGTTATAAGCCGTGCCTTTGTTTTTAATCGTAAAGGTCAGCGTCATTCCCCTCATCCATCCCTAAAACCGTTAGTTATGCGAACCTGTAATTTATTGCCGAAGGCTTTCTTTTCGGCTTTCATAATACTCTCTGCAATGTTTTTATTCCCTTCGCAACTTTTTGGGAAACAGAAAGATAAACCTGATTTCGCTTTCCCGGGAAAAGTGGAGAAAACGGCTCTCTCCGACCTGAAAACAGCCCTTAAGGCCGATAACGGCAAGGGGGTGGTGAACGCCCTGATCCGTCTTGGGCTGGCGAAATCGGTGGTTAACACGGATTCGATTGCTCCGTTTCTTGCGGAGGTCAGATTCCTGACCGACGAAGAGAAAGACCCGGCTACAAAGGCTCTTCTCAACTCCCTGCAAGCCAAAATTTATTCGCAGCTCTACAACAACGACGCCTGGCACTATAATCAGCGCGAGACCGTTGCCGATGCCGGAGAAAACTATACGCTCTGGAGCCGCCGGCAGTTCCTTGACCGGATTTCGGCCCTCTGCGAGGTTTCGCTGGCCGACGGCGATGCACTTAAATCACTGCCAATCAGTGATTTCAGCGGCATTGTAGATTATAGTCGCGCGGATATGAAGTTTTATCCCACGCTGTTCGACTTCATTTCTCAGAATGCGATCGACTGCCTCGAAGGTTTCACAAGCCGAGGTGCTGAACTCAATGTGCTGAACGTCAGTCTGTTGCGCAATCCCGAGAATGTTACGCTTTACCCCGGCGAAACCTGCGCTCCACTCGCTCAGATATTGAAAATCTACGACGGACTGATCGGTTTCCACCGCAATGATCCTCCGGCATTGTTCATGCAGGAAATAGCTGTGCGTCAGTTCGTTGCGCAGCATCTTTTCGACTCCGCTCAATCGCCGATGCCCCGCTTCGGATTTGGCCGGGTTAACGCCAACCGCCAGTCGCAATCCCCTTTGAATCAGGAACTTCTGCGTCTATATCAGAACAATTCCAAAAACGAATTTTCCGGAATGTTCCTTGAGGATTACGCGGAGAGTTTCGGTGCCGGCTCCGATGCCGCCGAGGTCTACGCCATGCTTCTGGATTTCCGCAGCCATTTCCCCGGCTATTACAATATTGCGGCCATCGACAATCTGATCGGCAATCTTTCGCGCCCATCTGCCGAGGTTTCATTGCCCGAGCAGGTGGTTCCCGGAAAGCCCGTGAAGGTAACCGTGAAGTCCGTGAACGGTCGGAAGGTGAAGGTGGATTTCTATGATGTTTCCGCATATACTTCGCTCGATTTTTCCAGCTCAAGTCTGGGTATCAAGAATTTACCGGCAGTTTTCGTCTCGGAAACCGTTGAGTTCGATGATGCTGTTCCGTTCAATTCCTCGAAGGATTTCACTATCACCTTCCCGAAATACGGCGCGTATGTCTATCGCCTGACGGTCGACGGACAATCCGATAAGGGTCCCTACCCGCTGGTCCGCTGTTCCGAAATCGGCTCGGCTCTGACGAATTCCGCCGACAAGACTCAGGCATGGGCGGTGAATCCCGTGACCGGTGCTCCCGTCGAAGGTGTTTCCTACTTTTTCAAACCATGGTCGGGGCGGTCGGGCTACACTGCGCTTTCGGGTGTCACCGACAAGGATGGCAAACTGACCGTAACAACAAAGGACAGCGGCCGGCTTTCAGGCCGCAAGGGAAAGGATATATATTCCGCAACAGTTGGACTTTCAAGATATTACGACAGCTCGAACGATGGCGGCCTGTCGGTGGATTTCCAGACGTCGCTCCAGCTTTACCGGCCCGGCGACGAGGTGCAGTTCTCGCTTGTGGCCTTCCACAACAATCTGATTTCCCGCAGCCTTGCGGCGGACACAAAAATAAGGGTATCGCTCCGCGATGCGAACTATCAGGCTGTTGATACCCTGATTGTTACGACGGATCTTTGGGGGCGTGCCGAAGGATCCTTTACCCTTCCGTCAACAGGTCTGACCGGATATTTCACCCTTATAGCCGGTGAAATTCGGGCCGACAACCGTGGCCCGGAGATCGGTCATACGTCCTTTGAGGTCAGCGACTACAATCTCCCGACTTTCGCTGTCAGCAAGACCGCTGTCAACCGTCCGGCTTCTGTAGCTCAGGGCGCTTCGGTCGAGGGTAAGGCTGAGACATACTCCGGTTTCCCGGTTTCCGATGCTGCGGTAAAGGCTTCACTGGCTGTGCGTTCCGGTTTCTGGTGGTGGGCAACGACCTCCCCGGTGTTCTTCACCTGTGAAACCACCACCGACGCCGAGGGTAAGTTTACCGTTGTTATTCCTTCAAACGCTATTTCCTCTGCCCCGAACCCCAACGGCACCTTCGTCTGCTCTGTCGAGGTAACCTCGCCGGCCGGCGAAACCCGCACTATGGAGGCTACTTTCAACATGGGTAAGCCCTACTCACTGCAGGTTTCCGTTCCGCAGGTTATTGACAGGTCCGCTGACTTCAAAGCAAATGTCGTCGCCGTTGATGAGAATGGCGATGAAAAGGATATTGCCCTGAACTACAAGCTGTTGCAGATTCTTGATGAACCGGATGGCAGCAACTCCGATGACGAGGTTTCCGACTACTTTGCGGAACCGGTTAATCCCGAAACCTCTGTCAGATCCCGCGAGGTCGCTTCCGGGACTCTGAATTCCGGGTCGTTTGCTGACATGATCAGGAATCTGAATGTAGGCCAATATGCCATTGAGTTTGCTCCGGCCGATACTCTGCTCGCAGAACCGTCTGCTTATCAGCAGTTTACTGTATATTCGCCCGAGTCGGCCGAGTGTCCGCTCCCCCGTCCGCTCTGGATTCCCGTTAAGCAGCTCACGGCTGATGCCAACGGCGAAGCTGTGGTTTCCTTCGGCTCCGACACCGATGACGCAAATGTACTGATGATAACTTCCGTTTATCCCGGTAAAGTCCTGGAGGAGAAATGGTTAAAGACCACCAAGGGCGTTCATCCGCTGAAACTCAAACTTTCTGACGTCGGTCAGCCTATGAAGGTCTCTTTCCTCTGCGTGAAAGACTTCAAACGGTATGCCGAGGATGTTCAGATTCAGCCTGCATCATCTAAGAAAGCTATTGACCTCCGGATTGTTACCTTCCGCGACAAGGTCACCCCGCTGCAGACCGAAAAGGTCACTCTGAAGGTTACCCCCCGCGACGGCGCCTCGGCTCAGAGCGCTGTCATCCTCGATATGTCCAACAAGGCTATCGACGCGCTCGCATCTAATCCGTTGACTCTCAGCGGTGTCCCGACACCTTACTGGCGCGTTAATACCTCCGGCTGGAACTTCGGTTCCAGTTCCAGCAGTGTTTACAAGGATTATAAATACAATGAAACTGTAACCATTGTTGCCCCGACGTTCGAGTTCTATGGTCTGGGCTTTACCAGCTATGGATCACCTGTTTATATCCGTGGACGCAAAATGATGAAGAGCGCTTCCCGGACCATGAATGTGATGTATGATGCATCCGCTCCTGTCGTGGAGGAGGCCGAGATGGCAACTTTTGACGAGGTCGCAATGGCTGCTCCGTCAGTTGCTGGCGGTGTCACTGCCGACGGCGGAGCCGAAGCCAAGGCTGAGGAGAAATCCGACGCCGAAAGCTATCGTCCGTCGGAGATACCTCTGGCGTTCTTCCGTCCGATGCTGACAACTGCCGAGGACGGCACGCTCGAAATCTCATACGAGGTGCCCGACGCCAACACCACATGGCTTCTGCGTGCTCTCGCATATAATAATGAGACCCTCTCGGCCACTGCTTCCGCCGAAATCGTCGCTTCGAAGCCTGTGATGGTGTCGCAGAACGCTCCCCGCTTCCTCCGCACCTCCGACTGCGTGCAGCTCGCTGCCTCGATCATGAACAATACCGACTCGGTGCAGGTGGTGACGGTCCTTTCCGAAATCGTTTCCTCCGGCTCGGGTAAAGTATTGGAAACCAAGGAGGAAGAACTGACACTTGCAGCCAGGACTGCCGCTGTCGCCGCTATAGATGTTACCGCCGCTCCTGCTGAAACCGGTCTGATTTACCGTGTCCGTGCAACCGCCGGGAACTTCACCGACGGCGAGCAGTCGCTCATCCCCGTCCTTCCCTCGCAGCAGGATGTCGTTGAGTCGCAGATCTTCTATCTCGCTCCCGACGAGGCTCATTTCACGATGGATCTCCCCGCCATGAGCGGTGATGACCGTGCGTTCCTGAACTTCACCGAAAATCCTGCCTGGCAGGTTGTTTCGGCGCTTCCGGGCTTGCGTGACATCAAGATAAACTCCTCCGTGGAGGCCTCTGCGGCGCTCTTCTCGACTTGTGTGGCTCAGGGAATCCTGAACGACAACCCCGAAGTTGCCCGTGTGCTCCGCCGCTGGGCCGAGAATCCCGAGGATTCCGCCCTGGTGTCGAATCTCCAGAAGAATCAGGAGCTGAAATCGATGCTTCTGAGTGCAACACCGTGGGTTTCAGAGGCGTTGAGCGACACTCAGCGTATGCAGCGCCTGGCGCTTCTCTTCGATAAGCGGCAGACTCAGCGGGTAATCGCCGAGGCTGTCGATATTCTGGCCAAGACACGTGCCGACGGCGGCTGGTGCTGGACTTCGCAGTACCCCGTTGTGTCGCAGTGGTGCACCGAACTCATCATGGAGGAGCTGGGCGATCTCAACCGCATGGGCTGGCTTCCTGCCGACAAACGGCTCGTGAATATGATTAAGGAATCCTGCGAATATCTTGACAGCGAGGCTGTTAAGGACTATAAGGATTACCCGAAGGGCGACTATTGGCTGTATGTGATGCTCCGCGACGCTTTCCCGCAGTACAAGCGTTCTGCCGCCGCTCAGCGCGTCGTGGAAGCGCAGATCCAGAAGTGTGTGGCCAACTGGAAGACTTCCGATGCCCCGACGAAGGCTGTTTATGCGCAAATTCTTAATAATCACGGATATAAGGCTACTGCCAAGCAGATTCTTGCCTCTCTGCGCGAATATGCTACCTCCACTCCCGACCGCGGTATGTGGTGGCAGGAGCTCGACCGCTGCTACTTCCGCGGTCTGGGTAAAATCGGCATGACGGCCATTATTCTCGATGCTTTCCACGCTGTTGAACCGGGCTGTGCCGACGTCGAGAAGATCCGTCAATGGCTGATTCTCAACAAGACCAACAACGACTGGGGCAATGCCGTGATTACCTCGCAGGTAATCAGTTCGATTCTCACCTCCGGTAAGTCGCTGAAAATCAATACCCGCGGCACCGCTATACATATCGGTGACCAGCTTCTGGAGCCTGCAAAACAGGAATATGCCACCGGAGCTTTCACTGAACAGATTACCCCGCTACTTGTTGAACCTGAGACACTTACCATCGACCGTCAGGCTGATTATCCGTCGGTCGGCGCCGTGGTCACCATGCGCACCCTCCCGATGGATCAGGTGAAAGCTGTCGGCTGCAAGGAAATCTCTGTCGAGAAGGCTCTGACGGTGTTCGACGGCTCGCAGTGGAATCCTGTGGAGGAGGTGAAAGTCGGTGACCGTGTGATGGTTACGCTGACGTTGAAGGTCGAGTCCGACCTCTCGTATGTGGTTCTCGAGGACCTCCGCGCCGCCGGTCTGGAACCTGCCGAACAGCTCCCGACTCCGATTTTTGCCGAAGGTCTCTGCTTCTACCGCGAAAACCGCGATTCGCAGACCAATATCTTCATCGACCGTCTGCCGCGCGGTACTTACCGCCTGACCTACGAGCTGTTCGCCTCGCAGGCCGGTACCTTCTCCTCCGGCGCGGCCCGCGTCCAGAGTCAGTATAACCCGATCGTAGCCGCTCATTCCGGCGGTATTGTTTTGACAATCAAATGATTGCAACTGTGTAGTCATTCATCAGATGATTTCTTGCAAATTGACATCCATCCGAATCCGAAGCGCCTGCCTGATAGCCCTCCTTTGGGCTGTCGGGATGGCGTTTACATTCTCTCCGATCGCTTCTGCAGCCCCTGTTCCGGCTCCAAAACATGAAATGCGCGGCCTTTGGGTCGCCACGGTCTACGGTATCGACTGGCCTTCGCGGGCCGGCAATACGCCTTCCGTGCAATCCCTTCAGAAACAGGAGCTTATGGCGCTGCTTGACCTTGCGGCCGAATCCCATTTCAACGCTGTGTTCCTGCAGGTGCGCCCGATGGCCGATGCTCTCTACAAATCGTCGCTCGAGCCCTGGAGCGCCTATCTGACCGGTACGCGCGGCGAGGCTCCCATCAATGGCTGGGACCCGCTGGAATTTGCTGTGAATGAGGCACATAAACGCGGTATTGAGATTCATGCGTGGGTCAACCCTTTCCGTTTTTCAACCTCCGCGACACTCCCCTCGACCCCGGCCGACAAGCGGGCCATCGACAATAAGTGGGTGCTGACGCAGCACAAAAAGGTCTCAAAAAAAGTCCGTGTCAAAGGGAAAAAGAAGGGTCGCAAACGCTATAAAACACAGACTACGACTGTGAACGGTGTGTCGATTCTCGACCCTGGAAATGTAGCCGCCCGGGGGCATATAGTCGCTGTGTGTGAGGAGATTGTGAAGAATTACGACGTTGACGGTCTGGTGTTCGACGACTATTTTTACCCTCCGAAGTTCCGGATTCCTGCGGGAGTTGACCCCGAAGAGGAGGCGACACGTAGGCGGGCGAATGTAAATACTGCAATTTCAGAGGTTTATGCGATGATTCAACGCACCAAGCCCTGGGTGCGCTTCGGCGTTGCCCCTGCGGGTGTGGCTGGCGGCAACGGCTGTGCGGCTGCCGAACATGGGCTCGAGGCCCCGTCGGTGGGCAACGATTGGATGTATGACGATATTTTCTGCGACCCGCTGCGCTGGCTGGCCGACGGGTCGGTGGATTATGTGTCGCCGCAGGTTTACTGGCCGATGGACCACGAGACAAACCCCTTTGAGCCGCTGGTGGACTGGTGGGGTGTTGTAGCCCGGAAATTTGGCCGCGATCTCTTTGTAAGTCAGAATGTTCCGAGTCTTCCGGCCGGCCCTGAAGCATGGCGTGAACAGCGTCTGGAGGTCGAAACCGTGCGCGGCAATGCGCAGAAATACGAAATCCCCTCCGGTCAGGTTTTCTATTCCGCCGCCCACTTCACCGGGCGCAAAGCGCAGGGACTTGCCCGCGAACTGCTGATTAATGAATACGCCGCTCCGGCTCTGATGCCTGCCATGACCTGGAAGGATGCCCCGGCCCTTGAGAAAGTGAAGGGCGTGACCCGCCGCGAGAACTCGCTCAGCTGGTATGAGCGCGGAAAGGAGGGTCGGTTCGTCTGCTACGCTATTCCCGAGGATGTCAGCCTGATTGACGCTCTGGGGCCTGACGGCAGCAGTTTTGATGCCGTCTACATCGTCGGAGTCAGCTATACAAACCATTTCGACCTCCCCGCAACCCGTCTGAAGGGGTATTGGTATGCTGTTGCCCCTTACGACCGCTACGGCAACGAAGGTGAGGCTGCGACCCTCAACGCTCCGACATTCTAAATCGCTGATTTTATGGAATTTGACGTTAAATATATGCGGCGCGCGCTGCAGCTGGCTGCCAACGGCCGCGGTTTCACCGCCCCGAATCCGATGGTCGGTGCGGTAATCGTTGCGCCCGACGGCCGGATAATAGGGGAGGGGTGGCACCGTCTCTGCGGTCAGGGGCATGCCGAGGTCAATGCTGTTGCCTCCGTTTCCGAAGCCGACCAGCCATTGCTCTGCCGGTCAACTATTTACGTCACGCTCGAGCCCTGCTCACATTACGGGAAAACGCCCCCTTGCGCCAAACTGCTGATTGACAAACGCATCCCCCGCGTAGTTGTCGGAGCCGGCGACCCGAATCCGAAGGTCAATGGCCGCGGAATCGCCATGCTCCGCGAGGCCGGGGCGGAGGTTGTCACCGGCGTTCTCGCCGAGGAATCTGAGGCGCTGAACCGTGTGTTTTTCACAGCCCAGCGCCGGCGCCGCCCTTATATCACCCTGAAATGGGCCCAGTCGGCTGATGGGTTTATGGACGTCAAACGCGTTGGTGGTCAGGCATATATGTTTTCCACTCCGCTGACGCGAACCTCCACCATGCGCCTCCGCGCCCTTAGCGAAGCTATTCTCACCACCGCCGCCACCGTCAACGCCGACAACCCTTCGCTGACACTCCGCAACTGGCCCGGCCGTCCCCCCCGCCGCTTCATCCTCGACCGCTCCTCATCCCTGAACCCCTCGGCAAAACTTGCGCAGGATCCTTCCGTTACTGTCTTGCATCCCTCTGAAAATGAGCTGATTGCCCCTTTTAGATCGCTGTTCGAGGATTTTGGCGTTACCTCGGTTCTGGTCGAGGCCGGCCCCCGCTATCTTTCGGCCCTCCTCGAAGCTGGCCTTTGGGATGAGCTCCGTGTTGAAATCGCTCCCGACATTCTCGGCGACTGCGGCGCCCATCCGGCTCCTGCCATCCCCACCCCTTCGACCTCGGTTAAACTGGAAGAAACCACCCTCGATTCCCACCACCTCCTCCACTTTTTTAACTGTTAAATAATCTTAAAGTTGATACAGCGGACTCTGTTCAGGGAAACTTTTTCGACCATAGACCTCATTTTTCGGCAGGTTTTTGACCTTTTATTGACAAAAATTCGCTAACTTTGTCCCCGTGAAATCCCTCCCGACCTTGGGATTTTACTCTTTGGTGTGCCCACCCTTTTGTATTTCAAGAGATTACGCCTTAAATAGTCCGTGCCATAAAAAACACCGGATAGATGTAATGCCCGAAATTCGCTCTGGAAGCGCCAAAATGCCTCTCTCGCTCGCTGAAACCCCTGACCAGGGGCGCCATTTTCAAACCTATCGTTGAAATCACCTACAATTTAGTTCATGATATCATTAGGAATCTTTGGCATCGATGCCGCCGTCTTCGCCATCGTAGCGCTGCTCACCGGAGCGGGACTCGTCGCGCTGGCAATGTGGATCGCAGGCCTTATTTCTCCTCGCTCCTTCAATCCTCAGAAAGGAGAACCCTATGAATGTGGTATTCCAACCCGCGGCGAGTCCATGGCCCGCTTCCATGTCGGATACTACCTTTTTGCCATTCTCTTTCTTATGTTCGACGTAGAAACCGTCCTTCTGTTCCCCTGGGCTGTAAAGTTCAAGGAACTCGGAAGCCAGGGCGTTCTCTGCGTCGCTATCTTTTTCGGTATTTTGGTGCTGGGTCTCGTTTATGCCTGGCGGAAAGGAGCGCTTGAATGGAAATGAAAGAAGTAACCGCCCAGGGTCTTCCCTACGATGCCTGGAAGGATAACGAATACATCGAGAACCTCGTCGGCGAGCTCCGCGAGTCCGGTACAAACGTGCTGGTCGGTTCCCTCGACAAGCTGATCAACTGGGGCCGAAGCAACTCCCTGTGGCCGCTGACCTTCGCCACAAGCTGCTGCGGCATCGAGTTCGTGTCGCTGGGCGCCGCCCGTTTCGATATGGCCCGCTTCGGATGGGAAGTAGCCCGTTCGTCGCCCCGTCAGGCCGACTTCATGATGGTGGCCGGTACAATCGTTCACCGCATGGTGCCGGTGTTCCGCCGCCTCTACGACCAGCTGGCCGAGCCTAAGTACGTGATTGCCTGCGGTTCCTGCGCCATCTCCGGCGGACCCTTCCGCAAGAGCTACCATGTGGCCAAAGGCATCGACGACATCGTTCCTGTCGACGTTTACTGCCCCGGTTGTCCCCCGCGTCCCGAAGCTATGATCTACTCCATCATGCAGCTCTCGCGCAAGGTGAAAGTTGAGCGCTTCTTCGGCGGTGTAAACCGTCAGGAAAGCCAGAAGGAATTCCTGGCCGCCCACCCCATCTGCGAAAACGCCAACGCCAACATCGACTGACCCGGAGCCGAAACCGCCCTGTTGGGCCCTCCGCTCAGGTCCTCCCGGCCAGCCCTTTGCCCATGCCCTCCCTCGCCGCCCAGTTGGCCCTCCATTGCCGCCCTGTTGGCCCTCCATTGCCGCCTTGTCGGTTCTCCGGCCTTCCGCTCGGTGGGTATTGGGGCCGAAACCTCGGGTTTCGGCAACTGTGGTGAAAGCCTGCGGCTTTCACTTAAGCCCGGCTCCGGCTCCCGGCTTTCACTTAAGTCCGGCCTTCCCTCCCCCCTCTCCGCCCCCTAAAATTGAGTCAAAAACCATCATATAATATATATGGCTAACCTGCAGGAAAAAATCGGCAAGAACTTCCCCGAAGCTACCTTCGAAGATGGGGAGATTCTGCTGGTGAACATCCCCGACGCTAAGCTTCACGATCTCGTCAAGTCGCTGCGCGACGACCTCGGTTTCGATTACCTCGTCACAATCGTGGGTATGGACTGGGTCTCCTCCCTGGGCTGCGTCTATTACCTGACATCCGCCGCCTCCGGAGAGTACGTCTCGGTGAAAACTTCAACCACCGACCGCGACAACCCGATGCTCCACTCCATCGCCGACCTCTACCGCATCGCTGTAATCTACGAGCGTGAGGTCTACGATTTCTACGGCATCAAATTCATCAATAACCCCGATATGCGTCGCATGTTCCTCAATATCGACTGGGTGGGCTACCCCCTCCGCAAGGACTACGACGCAAATCCCGACATCAACCCCGTCTCCACCGAGAACGAGCGCCAGACCGACCATACCGACGTCTGGCTGGAACAGCCCGACGGCTCGATCCGCCATGAGCGTCCCCGCATCTTCAAGGAGGACGATTTCGTGGTCAATATCGGCCCGCAGCACCCGTCGACCCACGGCGTGCTCCGTTTCCGCACCGCCATCGACGGCGAGGTTATCGAAAAAATCGATGTCTACATGGGCTACATCCACCGCGGTGTTGAAAAACTCGCCGAGGATCTGACCTACTACCAGTCGCTCCACTTCATGGACCGTCTGGACTACTTCTCGGCCCATCAGTACCACCACGGCCTCTGCCTCTGCATCGAGAAGGCCGCCGGCATCGAAGTTCCCCGCCGCGCCCAGATCATCCGCGTGCTGATGGACGAGCTGTCGCGTATCGCCTCGCATTGCCTCTTCCTCGGCACATCCTGCATGGACCTCGGCGCCACCACGATGCTCTTCTACACACTGCGCGTGCGTGAGCAGATTCTTGACATCATGGAGCGCACCTGCGGTGCCCGCATGACCTTCAACTACGACTGCGTCGGCGGCGTAATGCAGGACCTCGACCCCAATTTCGTAAAGGATACCCGCGAACTCCTCGCCACCCTCGAAAGCAACGTGGCCGAATACTACAAACTGTTCATCGGAAACGTCATCACTCAGGAACGTCTGAACGGCATGGGCCTCCTCTCGCGCGAGGATGCCATTTCGTCGGGCCTCACCGGCCCCACAGGCCGTGGTTCCGGCTGGGCTTGCGACGTCCGCAAGACTCATCCCTACGCCGTTTACTCCGAACTCAAGTTCGACCAGGTTATCCGCACCGAGGGCGACGCCATGGCCCGCTTCTGCAACCGCATCGACGAAATCCTTCAGTCCAAGGCCATCATCGAACAGCTCCTCGAGATGCTTCCCGAAGAGGGTGAATACTGCGCTAAGGTTCCCAAGGTGCTCAAGCTCCCCGTGGGCCATTGGTTCCAGGTTGTCGAAGGCTGCCGCGGCCTCTTCGGCGTATACATCGAAAGCGACGGCTCCACCAAGCCTTACCGCCTGAAGCTCGTCACCCCCTCGCTCCCCGCAGCCGCCGCCGTGGACCAGCTCACCCGTGGTCAGAAGATTGCCGACCTGATTACCATCGGCGCTTCGCTGGACTACATCGTTCCCGACATGGACCGATAATCCCGGCCAAGACTGATTCCGGTCTGAAAAGCTGATTCCCAGCTGATATAAACTAATCGTTGACACATACAAAGACTTTCAACTACGTTACCTCTTATGAGTAGTTACACAATTGATAACTTCAGCTCACTGGGCACATGGTTCGACACCATGCTGAACTCCTTCATGCCCTCCTGGCTTGCGACAACTCTGGAGTGCGTGCTCGTGGGCGTGGGACTGCTGCTGGTATATGCACTGCTGGCGCTCTTCTATATCCTCTACGAGCGCAAAATCTGCGCCTACTTCCAGTGCCGCCTCGGCCCGAACCGCGTAGGCCCCTGGGGTTTGCTGCAGAGCTTCGCCGATATGTTCAAGATCCTCATCAAAGAGCTCATCTCGCTGAACCACATCGACAAGTTCCTCTTTGCCCTCGCCCCCTATCTGGTAATCATCGCCTCGATGCTCTGCTTCGCCGTGCTCCCCTGGGGTAACGGTCTGCAAATCATCGACTTCAATATCGGCATCTTCTTCCTGATCGCCTGCTCCTCGATCGGCGTGCTCGGCATCCTGCTGGCCGGCTGGTCATCGAACAACAAGTTCACCCTCATCGGCGCCCTCCGTTCCGGCGCCCAGATGGTCAGCTACGAGCTCTCCATCGGCCTGTCGATTCTGACAATGTGTCTCTTCGCCGGAACCCTCAATGTCGGCGAAATCGTCGAGGCTCAGGCCAACTGCTGGTTCATCTTCGCCGGCCACATCCCCGCAATCATCGCCTTTGTAATCTACCTGATTGCCGGCACCGCCGAAACCAACCGTGGCCCGTTCGACCTTCCCGAGGCCGAAAGTGAGCTGACCGCCGGCTACCACACGGAGTATTCCGGTATCCACTTCGGCTTCTTCTATCTGGCCGAGTACCTGAACCTCTTCATCGTGGCCTCCGTAGCCACCCTGCTCTTCTTCGGCGGCTGGATGCCCTTCCGCGTCGAAGGCTGGGACGGCTTCAACACCGTCATGGGCTACATCCCCTCGGTAGTCTGGTTCCTCCTCAAAGCATTCGCAATCTCCTTCGTCATCATCTGGTTCAAGTGGACCTATCCCCGTCTGCGCATCGACCAGCTGCTGTCGCTGGAGTGGAAATATCTTCTGCCTGTCAACCTCGTGAACCTCGCCCTGATGGTCCTCATTGTCTGCCTCGGCTGGTACATTCACTAAAAAATAAAAACTCTCAATAAGATGAGCGATAAATTCGGAAAAATAGCCCAGGTAATCGGCCCCGTGGTGGACGTTATCTTCGAGGGCGACCAGAACATCCTGCCGCCCATTTTCACGGCTCTCAAAGTCGGCCGCCCCGACGGCTCGGCTCTGATTCTGGAAGTTGAGCAGCACATCGGCGAAGACACCGTGCGCTGCGTGGCAATGGAGAGCACCGACGGTCTCCAGAGAGGCATGCGCGTAGAATCCCTCGGCCGCCCCATCGCCGTGCCTACCGGCGACCAGGTCAAGGGCCGTCTGCTCAACGTCATCGGCGAGCCCATCGACAAGCTTCCCGAGCTCAACCGCGATAACCTCCGCGCTATCCACCAGCCTGCTCCCGAATTCGAAGACCTCACCATCAGTACCGAGATTCTCTACACCGGTATCAAGGTGATCGACCTCCTCGAGCCTTACAGCAAGGGTGGTAAAATCGGTCTGTTCGGCGGTGCCGGTGTGGGCAAGACCGTGCTCATCATGGAGCTTATCCACAATATCGCCCACGGCCACAACGGCTTCTCGGTGTTCACCGGTGTCGGCGAACGTACCCGCGAGGGTAACGACCTTCTCCACGAAATGATCGAGAGCGGCGTTATCAAATACGGCAAGAAGTTCGAAGAGTCCATGCTGAAGGGGGGATGGCCCCTCGAGGATGTGGACATGAACGAAGTAGCCCAGTCGCAGGCCGCCCTCGTGTTCGGCCAGATGAACGAACCCCCGGGCGCACGTCTGCGTGTGGCTCTTACCGGTCTGACCGTCGCCGAGCAGTTCCGCGACCAGGACGGCGGCGGCAAGGATATCCTGCTGTTCATCGACAACATCTTCCGTTTCACCCAGGCCGGTTCCGAGGTGTCCGCGCTGCTGGGCCGTATGCCCTCCGCCGTAGGTTACCAGCCGACTCTGGCCTCCGAAATGGGTGCCCTCCAGGAGCGAATCACCTCCACCAAGAACGGTTCGATCACCTCCGTGCAGGCCATCTACGTGCCTGCCGATGACCTTACCGACCCGGCTCCCGCCACCACCTTTAGCTTCCTCGACGCCACCACGGTGCTCTCCCGTAAGATCACCGAGCTCGGTATCTACCCCGCCGTCGACCCGCTGGAGTCCACCTCGCGAATCCTCGACCCCAATATCATCGGCGAAGAGCACTACAACACCGCCCAGGCCGTTAAGCAGCTCCTCCAGAAGTACAACGAGCTCCAGGATATCATCGCCATCCTCGGTGTCGATGAACTTTCCGACGAAGACAAGCTTGTCGTATCCCGCGCCCGCCGCGCCCAGCGTTTCCTCTCGCAGCCCTTCTCGGTTGCCGAGCAGTTCACCGGCGTCCCCGGCGTCATGGTTCCCCTGTCGGAAACCATCCGCGGTTTCAAGATGATTCTTTCCGGCGAGATGGACGAATACCCCGAACAGGCCTTCCTGAACGTAGGTACCATCGACGATGCCATTGCCAAGGGCAAGAAGCTGCTCGCCGAAGTCAAATAATCCCCTGTAAAATCCCCTAAAACTATGGTTCTCAAAATCATATCGGCTGAAAAAGTGGTGTTTGAAGGTGAGGTTTCCTCCGTCACCCTCCCCGGCGAGATGGGGCAGTTCACCGTCCTTCCCCGCCATGCCGCGCTGGTCTCGACCCTTGTGGCCGGAAAGCTGAAGTACACCGAAGGCACTGAGCGCCACGAAGTTGAGGTCGCAGGGGGTATCGTCGATGTCGACAACGACGTTGTGTCGGTCTGCATCTACTGATCTCTTTAATTATTAACTGAAGAAAGTTCAACAACACTTCCCTGATGAAGAAGTTATTGCTCATATTGATTCTCCTTGTCGGCTGCGCCACCATGGCGTCGGCCGATGACGCCGCAGCTCAGAGCACGGCCGGGGAGAATACTGCTGTTGAGACTGACGGGAAATCCCTCGATTTCGACATAAAGGAAACCATCTTCGACCACCTCGGCGACGGCTACGGCTGGGAAGTGCCTTTCAACCACCACAAGCGCATCCCGCTCCCCGTAATCGTCTTCGGCGAAAGCGGCCTGCACGTTTTCTCCTCCTCCCGCGTCGCCCACGGTCAGGTTTACACCGACGGCGATGTCTCCTTCAAAATCGCTACCGAAGGGGACTTCAAGGGGAAAGTGGTTGAGATTATCAACGGACAGGAATACAAACCCTGGGACATTTCGATCACCAAGAATGTCTGCGCGATTTTCATCACCTGCATCATTGTGCTGATTCTGGTGTTCAAGCTCGCAAACTGGCACAAGAAGAACCCCTTCAAGGCTCCCCGCAAGATGACCGGCGCCATCGAGGCCCTGACCGAATTCATCTATAACGGTGTGGTGAAGCCCACCCTTAAGAATAAGGCTCCGAAGTTCGCTCCCTACCTCCTGACGGTATTCTATTTCATCTTCTTCATGAACCTCATGGGTCTGATCGTGGTGTTCCCCGGCGGTGCCAACGTCACCGGCAACATTGCTGTCACTTTGGTTCTGGCGCTGATGACCTTTGTCCTGACCAACTTCTTCGGTACAAAGGTATACTGGAAGGAAATCTTCTGGCCCGATGTCCCCATCTGGTTGAAGTGTCCTCTGCCCATCATGCAGGTGATTGAAGTCTTCGGTATCTTCACCAAGCCCGCTGCCCTGACAGTCCGTCTGTTCGCCAACATGATGGGCGGTCACATGATTGTGCTGATTCTGACCCTGCTGATCTTTATCTTCGCAGGGATGGGTATGGCAGTTGCCAGCGGCACCGCGGTGATTTCGGTCGCATTCTCGGTGTTCATGCTGCTGATTGACGTTCTGGTCAGCTTCATTCAGGCCTACGTCTTCACGATGCTTTCCACCATCTTTATCTCCCTGGCTCAGGCCGAGCACGAAGAACACGGTGAAAAGAAACACCTCTCCCCATCAACTGAAAACAAATAACAAAAACAATAACCCCCAACCCAAAAACACTTCGCTATGTTAGCAATGATTTTAGCAGTCGCTGAATTCCTCGGCCTTGGCGCATCGATCGGCGCCGGTATTGCAGCAATCGCAGCCGGTATCGGTATCGGTAAGATTGGTGCCTCCGCTATGGAAGCTATCGCCCGTCAGCCTGAGGCAGCCGGCGATATCCGTTCGAACATGATCGTGATCGCCGCCCTTATCGAAGGTGTGGCCCTCTTCGCAGTTATCGTCTGCATCCTTGCACTGTTCGTTAACTAAGCCTTGCTGACCGCTGACGGCTCCCCGGAGTCTGTAACTCCCGGAATCCGAACGATTCCGCAATTCCCGGAATCCGAACCATTCCGAATTTCCCGGAATCCACGCGATTCCGCCGTTTCTCCGGGGCGGCCGGGCGGCCGCGGCAATTTCTTCAATTAACTCTAACCCCCAACTGTTGAGGTAAATAACATTAACTATGGAACTTTTCAAAGTTGACTTCGGCCTTACCATCTGGATGTTCGTGGCATTCGCCATCCTGTTCTTCATCCTGTGGAAATTCGCCTGGCCCGCAATCATGAAGGGCATAGACAGTCGCGCCGACCTTATAGATAAAGGGGTTGAGTACGCTCAAAACGCCAAGGAGCAGCTCGACAGCGCCCAGCAGCAGGCCGACGCCCAGATTCAGGCCGCCCGTCACAAGGAGGCCGACATCATCGCCGAGGCGAACCGCATGAAATCGCAGATTATCGAGCAGGCCCGCGACGAGGCCAAAAAGGAGGCTCAGAAAGAGAAGGACGCCGCCAAGGTGGCCATCGAGCAGAGCCGCCGCGAGGCCGAACAGAACCTCCGCGACGAGGTCAGCCGTGTGGCTCTCCGCATTGCCGGTAAGGTTACCCGCAACCAGCTCGCCGACAAGGACGCCCAGCGCCGGCTTGTCAACAGCTACCTTGACGAAATCGAAAGCAAAAACTGACACCAAAGGACACCCCATAGCTTTTCAATATCGCAATGAATGAAGGTTTGATTCCCCGCCGCTACGCCAAAGCCCTCTACAAGTTCGCTTGCGAGAAGGGTGCTGACAAGGGGCTTTACTGTCTGATGGGCAACCTTGTCAGGAGTTTTGCCGACAACCCGACCCTTGTCGATGCCATAGCCAACCCCTTCGTCGCCGACGACAAGAAAATCACGCTTCTGACCACCGCTGCCGAGGCAGCCGGAGCTCCGGCCGCCGGAAAGGCTCTCCCCGCGGGCGGACAGACTGCTGACAACGCCGTCAATGCCGACGTCATGGAGGTCTACAAGGACTTCCTCAAGCTCCTGGCTCACAACAAGCGCCTGCCTGTTGCCCGCGCTGCGGCTATCGCTTACCGCGACCTGTACCGTGCGCAGAACCGCATCTACAGGGTCACAATTGTTTCGGCCCAGCCGCTCGACCCCTCGGAGGAGCAGCGCCTGAAGAAACTCATTCTGTCGCACCTCGACGGCGGCAAAATGGAGTGTGTTCTGCGCACCGACCCCGACCTCATCGGCGGTTTCACGGTCGACATTGACAACGAGCGTCTCGACGCCTCGGTAAAGAACGAACTTAAACAATTGCGAGTGAAGCTCCTCGGTCAGGCCTGACGGTCCTCTTCCCCGGAGCATTGAATTGACTCAAAAACACTATCGGACAAATGATTAATCCCAGCGAGATATCTGAAGTTTTAAAGCAGCAGCTCGAGGACGTGAACAAGTCTGTAGCCTTCGAGGAGGTCGGCACTGTGCTCGACGTCGGCGACGGCGTGGCCCACGTCTACGGCCTCGACAAGGTCTGCGCCAATGAACTCGTGGAGTTCGAAAACGGCGTTAAGGGGGTTGCCCTCAACCTTGAGGAGAGCAATGTCGGCGTCATCATTCTCAACGACGTCAACACCATCACCGAAAACATGACCGTGCGCCGCACCGGTGAAATCGCCTCCATCCCTGTCAGCGAGGAACTCTTCGGCCGCGTTATCAATATCCTCGGCGAGCCCATCGACGGTAAAGGGCCGATCGGAGGCAAATTCTACCGTATGCCGCTGGAGCGCAAGGCTCCCGGCGTAATCTACCGTCAGTCCGTGAAGCAGCCTCTGCAGACCGGCATCAAGGCTGTCGACTCGATGGTGCCCATCGGCCGCGGTCAGCGCGAGCTTATCATCGGCGACCGCCAGATCGGCAAAACCGCCATCGCCATCGACACCATCATCAATCAGAAAGCAAACTATGAGGCCGGCAAGCCCGTCTATTGCATCTACGTTGCAATCGGACAGAAAGGCTCGTCGGTAGCCGCCACCGTGGAGACCCTCCGCAAGTACGGCGCCCTCGATTATACCTGCGTAGTCGCCGCCACCGCCTCGGACTCCGCCGCCATGCGCTATTATGCGCCCTTTGCCGGTGTTGCCATCGGTGAGTTCATCCGCGACACGGGCCGCGACGCGCTCATCATTTACGATGACCTCTCGAAGCAGGCCGTCGCCTACCGCGAAATCTCCCTGGTGCTCAAGCGTCCTTCGGGCCGCGAGGCATATCCCGGCGATATCTTCTACCTCCACTCCCGTCTGCTGGAACGCGCTGCTAAAATCATCGACAACCAGGAGGTGGCCGAGAAGATGAACGACCTTCCCGAAGTGCTCAGACCTATGGTCAAGGGTGGCGGTTCGCTGACCGCCCTGCCTATCATCGAGACTCAGGCCGGCGACGTTTCCGCTTACATCCCGACCAACGTGATTTCCATCACCGACGGTCAGATTTATCTTGAGACAGCCCTCTTCAACCGCGGTATCCGTCCGGCTATCAACGTCGGTATCTCGGTATCCCGTGTGGGTGGTAATGCCCAGATCAAGTCGATGAAGAAGGTGGCCGGTACGCTGAAGATTGACCAGGCTCAGTTCCGCGAACTCGAATCGTTCACCAAGTTCGGCGGCGATATCGACCCCGTGACCGCCCGCGTCATCGACCGCGGCCGCAAGAACGAGCAGCTCCTGATTCAGCCCCAGTACAAGCCCTGGGCCGTTGACGAGGAGGTCGCCGTAATCTATTGCGGTGTGAACGGACTCCTCTCGTCGGTGCCTCTGGAGAAGGTCGCTGAATTCCAGAATGCTCTGGTTCAGCTGCTTCACGCCAAATATCAGAAGGATGTCCTCGACGTCCTCAAGGATGGCAAGCTCACCGACGACTGCACTCAGAAGCTCACCGCTGCTGCCGCAGAAGTCGCTGCCCGCTACGCCTGACAACTCCTCCGGGGGGCGTCCGATGGTTATGCCGTCGGTCAGCCTCTCCTAATATAACCCGTTACCGGAATCCCACAATATATCGTTAATGGCAACATTAAGAGAACTTAAAGGCAGAATCGGCTCGGTGGCCTCTTCGGAGAAAATCACCGGCGCCATGAAGATGATCTCTTCGGCGAAGATGCACAAGGCTGAGATGGCGCTCCGCCAGCTCCGCCCCTTCCGCGACCAGATCGAGTCGATTATCGCCAACCTCCTCGGCTCCGACGCAACTTTTGAGTCGCCGCTGATGACGCCGCACGCCTCCCTCCAGAAAATGGCGGTAGTGGTCTGGGGTTCTGACGACGGCCTTTGCGGAGCTTATAACGTCAACATCTTCAAGCAGTTGCTCGCTCTGACCAGCGACCTCCGCGCCAGCCTCGGTCAGGAGGTGGAGATTACCGTCTTCCCCGTCGGCGGCAAGATGGCCAAGGCTGTCAGAAAGCTGAAACTCCCCAACGTCAGTGTCGAAATCCCCGCCGGGGTCGACTCCAAGACCGAGGAGGTTCGCGACTTCACCTGGAAGCTGCGCGACAGCTATCTCGACGGCACTTTCGACCGCGTCGACGTCCTCTATATGTCGTTCAAATCGGCCGGACGCCAGCGTCTCGAGCATAAGTCGCTCCTCCCTGTGACCCTCGATTCCTTCAATCTTCAGGGGAAAGAGACCACTGAAAAGCCCTACATCTTCGAGCCGTCGCCCAACGCAATCTTCGGCCGCGTGCTCCCGATGTATCTGCTCTCTGTGGTGCAGGATATCTTCACCGAGAACCGCGCCAGTGAGTGCGCTGCCCGCGTGATGGCAATGCAGAGCGCCAACGACAACGCCCAGAAGCTCCACGAACAGCTCCAGCTCGAGTTCAACAAACTCCGCCAGCAGGCTATCACCACCGAACTGCTCGACATCCTCGGCGGCCAGGTGCGTTAACCCGCTGCAAACCCGATATCCCCGAGGAGGCCAACAGCCTCTGAAGGTCAATCTCTCCGAGGAGGCCAAACCCCTCCGAAGTTTAATTCCTCTGAATATTAAACCGACCTAATATAGCTTTATTTCACATATCGCTTTATCTCGAAAAAAGTAAAATATGGGTAGTATTAAAGATTATTTCTCCGGATTTGGAAAGGGCATTGCAAGCCTTGTGAAGGGACTTCAGGTCACCGGCAAGGAGTTCGTGACCCCCAAGATCACTGAGGAATATCCCGACAACCGCGATAATATGCCTGTGGCTCCCCGCTTCCGCGCTGTTCTGGAGTTCATCTACGACAAGGACGGGAACCATAAGTGTATCGCCTGCGGCACCTGCGAACGCAATTGCCCTAACGGCACCATCACCGTCGAAACCAAGATGGTCGACACATGGGACGGTCGCAAGAAGAAAAAACTCGACCGTTATATCTACGACCTCGGCAGCTGCACGTTCTGTCAGCTCTGCGTCACATCCTGTCCGACGCATGCCATCCAGTTCAGCAACGACTTCGAGCAGGCTGTGTTCACCCGCTCAAAGCTCGTAAAGCAGCTCAACTATCTGCCTGAGAAGCCCGAACCCGAGCCTACTCCCGAGCAGAAAGCCAAGTTCGAGGCTGAACGTCAGGCCAAAATCGAGGCTGCCAAAAAGGCTGCCGCCGAGAAAGCTGCCGCCAAGGCTGCCGGCGCCGCCGAGGCTCCCGTGGAGCTCGACGAGAAGGCCAAGAAGGCTCTCGCTGCCGCCGAAGCTACCGGTGACCCCGAGAAAATCGCCAAGGTGAAAGCCGCGCTCGAGAAAGCTGCCCGCCTGAAAGCCGCAGCTGCTCCCAAGCCTGCCGCCGAGGCTCCCGTGGAACTCGACGAGAAGGCCAAGAAGGCTCTCGCTGCCGCCGAAGCTACCGGTGACCCCGAGAAAATCGCCAAGGTGAAAGCCGCGCTCGAGAAAGCTGCCCGTCTGAAAGCTCAGAAGGGCTGATAACCCGGTCTGTCCGCAAAAGCCCCGGATTCCCGGGCACTTTAACCAAGAAAAAAAGAAATAAAATATATGGATTCAGTAGGAAGTATCATCGTTTATTTTATAATCGCGCTGTCGATTATAATCTTCTCGGTGCTTGCTGTCACCACGCGCAAAATCCTGCGCTCTGCTACATACCTGCTATTCGTACTCTTCGCCACCGCGGCTCTCTATTTCCAGCTGGACTATGAGTTCCTCGGGGCGGTGCAGATCGCAGTCTATGCCGGCGGCATCGTGGTGTTGTTCGTCTTCTCAATTCTCCTGACGAGCCACCCCGGCGACAACAGCGCCCAACTCGCCTCACGCAAGAAAATCATGGGCCTCATCGCCTCTGTGCTTCTTCTTGTAGTGGCCGGCTACTCGCTTATCAGCCGCTGCGGCTTCTGGACCGCAACCGCTCAGGGCGAGAATCCCGACATGAACTTAATCGGCGACACCCTTCTGGGCTCGGGCCACGGTCAGTATCTCCTCCCCTTCGAGGCCATCTCCGTGCTGCTCCTTGCCTGCATCATCGGTGGTGTCGTAGTTGCCCGTAAAAACAAAAACTAAACTGTCAGCAAAATCATGGAACTTACAATCCTCTGGTATCTGATTCCGAGCCTGCTGATGTTCTGCTGCGGCCTTTACGGTTTCATCACCCGAAAGAATATGATCGCCATGCTCATCTCCCTGGAGCTGATGCTCAACGCGGTCGATATCAACTTTGTGGTCTTCAACCGCTTCCTCTTCCCCGGCGCGCTTGAAGGCATGTTTTTCACCCTCTTCGCAATTGCTCTGGCAGCTGCCGAAACAGCTCTGGCAATCGCCATCATCATCAATGTGTTCCGCGTGTCGGAGAACATCGATGTCGAGGACGTCACTAAAATGAAACATTAAGCAACGCCATGAATCCTATTATCCCGATTCTCATCTTAGCGATTCCGCTTGGAATGTTCCTCTTCTTAGGACTCTTCGGTCATAAGTTGAAACATCCCGTGGCAGGTATCTTAGGCACAACCGGCATGGGTGTCACCATGGTGTTGGCCTATATCACCGCTTTTACCTACTTCTTCTCGGGCGACCCCGGCTTCATCACCGTCGACGGCGAGCGCCTGCAGCACATTATGTTCAACTGGGAGTGGCTCGCCTTCACCAAGAAACTGGTCATCTCCCTGGGCTTCCTGCTCGACCCGATTTCCGCCCTGCTGCTGGTGGTGATCACCACCATCTCCTTCATGGTGCACCTCTATAGCAACGGCTACATGCGCGACCACCACGGCGTATGGGAAACCGGTTTCCAGCGTTTCTACGCCTTCCTGTCGCTGTTCAGCTTCTCGATGCTCGGTCTGGTCGTAGCCACCAACATCTTCCAGATGTATATCTTCTGGGAGCTTGTGGGTGCTTCCTCCTACCTGCTCATCGGTTTCTACTACACCAAACCTTCGGCAGTGTCGGCCTCCAAGAAAGCATTCATCGTAACCCGTTTCGCCGACCTCGGCTTCCTCATCGGTATCCTGATTCTGAGCTACTACACCGGCACCTTCGATTTCATGACGTTCACCTCGCAGCAGGTGGCCACTGACATCTACGCCATCGACCTGAAGGCTCCTCAGGCTATCCTCAACCAGTTCCTCACCAGCCCCGCTCCTATGTTCATGGGTGCTTCGGTGCTGACATGGGCTCTGGTTCTCATCTTCATGGGCGGCATGGGTAAGTCAGCGATGATGCCTCTGCACATCTGGCTCCCCGACGCTATGGAAGGTCCGACCCCCGTTTCGGCCCTGATCCACGCCGCCACCATGGTTGTCGCCGGTGTTTATCTGGTTGCCCGTCTCTTCCCGCTCTACCTGATGGAAGCCGCCGCGCTCGACATCATCGTGGTTGTCGGCGCCCTGACTGCCTTCTACGCCGCCATGGTTGCCTGCGCCCAGATTGATATCAAACGTGTGCTGGCATTCTCGACCATTTCGCAGATCGCCTTCATGATGGTTTCGCTCGGCATCGCCCGTCCGGAAATCCATGACGGTGTCGGCTACATGGCCGGTATGTTCCACCTGTTCACCCACGCTATGTTCAAGGCCCTGCTCTTCCTCTGCGCCGGCGCCCTGATCCACGCCATCGGCTCGAACGACTACACCGCAATGCACGGCCTGCGCAAGCAGATGCCGATTACCCATATCACCTTCCTGATCGGCTGTCTGGCAATCGCCGGTATCATCCCGTTCGCCGGATTCTTCTCGAAGGACGAAATCCTGACCGCCTGCCTCGGCGGCTCCACCTTCTGGTATATCTGGATGTCGCTCGTAGCCGGTCTGACCGCATTCTACATGTTCCGTCTCTACTACCTCATCTTCTGGTGGAAGGAACACAAGACTCCCGAAGGTCACCACGAACCCCACGACCAGCCCTGGACCATGACCCTCCCGCTGGTTATTCTCGCCGCTGTCTCCTGCGTTGCCGGTTTCGTCCCCATGGCCAACCTCGTGACCTGGAACGGTCACGCGATGCACGGGTTTGAAAACCCCGGTTTCCTGACTAACCTCGAGCACCTCAACTGGACCGTGGCCGGTCTCTCCCTCGCTGTCGCTGTTGTGGCCATCATCATCGCCACAGTGATGTACAAGAAGGAGAACCCGCTCCCCGCCAGGATGAAGCAGCTCCTGCCGCGCCTCTGGGACTGGTGCCACCACCGCTTCTACTGGGACGAACTCTACCAGTTCATCACCCACAAGATTATCTTCGGATGCGTCTCCAAGCCTATCGCCTGGTTCGACCGCCACATTATCGACGGCTCGATGAACGGCATGGCATGGGTGACCAACCAGATTTCCTTCGCTATCCGCGGCCTGCAGTCGGGTAACATCCACTTCTACGTCTGGGTTTATCTGGTCGGCGCTGTCCTCCTCGGAGGTATCACCGCCATCTGCCTGATCTGACATTCTCCCGGTCCCCCGGTCTGATTCAACAGCTGACCCGGCTTCAACAGCCGGAGCAGCTCCGCCGGACCCCCGGGCCAAATTATACAGTGCTTAAAAGTATTTATCTGAAATAAAGAAACAGCGATGTTTTCAAATCCGCTTATTTACTTCGTGGTGATTCCCCTGCTGATGCTCGCGGGATTTGCCATCTGCAAGAATGAAAAGCAGGTGAGGACGGTGGCCGTGGCCGGCTCTGTCTGCCTGCTTGGCCTGAGCATCTGGCTGCTCTGCTGCTATATCGGCTGGCGTCAAACTCCCGAGAGCGTGGGTCAGGAGATGTACCTCTACCAGTCGTGGCAGTGGTTCGCTCCGCTTCATATCAACCTGACGGTCGGCGTCGACGGCATCTCCATCGCCATGCTGCTGCTGTCGTCAATCATTGTCTTCGCCGGTAGCTTCGCCTCCTGGAAGATCGACGACATGCGCCACTTCTTCATGTGGCTCATCCTCCTGTCGACCGGCGTATTCGGCTTCTTCATCACCATCGACCTCTTCGCCATGTTCATGTTCTACGAAGTGGCCCTGATTCCGATGTACCTCCTGATCGGCGTCTGGGGTACCGGACGCAAGGAGTATTCGGCGATGAAGCTGACCCTGATGCTGATGGGCGGTTCCGCCTTCATCATGCTCAGCCTTATCGGAATCTACTTCCACTCGGCTGCCGATCCCTCCAACTACACCTGGGATCTGCTGCAGATTGCCCAGAACGACACCATCTCAACCGGCTGGCAGTACTTCCTCTTCCCGATGTGTTTCGTAGGCTTCGGCGTCCTCGGCGCCATGTTCCCCTTCCACACATGGAGCCCCGACGGTCATGCCTGCGCCCCCACCGCTGTTTCGATGCTCCACGCCGGTGTGCTGATGAAGCTCGGCGGTTACGGCTGCTTCCGCGTGGCTATGTACCTGATGCCTCAGGCTGCCAATGACCTCGCCTGGATCTTCCTGATTCTCACTGGTATCTCGGTTGTCTACGGCGCCTTCTCGGCCTGCGTCCAGACCGACCTCAAGTACATCAACGCATACTCCTCCGTCAGCCACTGCGGCATGGTGCTCTTCGCCATCCTGATGATCAACACCACCGCCCTGACCGGTGCAATCATGCAGATGCTCTCCCACGGTCTGATGACAGCCCTCTTCTTCGCCCTCATCGGTATGATCTACGGTCGCACCCACACCCGCGATATCCGCCTGATGGGCGGTCTGATGAAGATTATGCCCTTCCTCGGCGTCTCATACGTGATCGCCGGTATGGCCTCCCTCGGTCTGCCGGGCCTCTCGGGCTTCGTAGCTGAAATGACCATCTTCGTCGGCTCCTTCGAACACGCCGACGTCTTCCACCGCACCTTCACGATTATCGCCTGCTGCTCGATCGTAATCACCGCTGTCTACATCCTCCGCGTCGTCGGCAAACTGCTCTTCGGCCCGGTTCAGGACGAACACCATCGCCAGCTCACCGATGCTACATGGTGGGAACGTCTCTCCGCCATCACTCTCATCGTTTGCGTCGCAGCCATCGGTTGCTTCCCCAACTTCTTCGAGAGCCTTATCCGTTTTACATTCAACCCCGAAATCTTCCGCGCAATCGGCCTCAACTGAGCCTGAACCGCACGCAATAGTTCTGCCTCATGGATTACTCACAATTTTTGGTAATGAAACAGGAAATCGGCCTGCTGGTTGTGTTCCTGCTTGTATTCCTCTACGACACGTTCATGCCCCGGAAGGCGCTGAAAGCCACCTCCGGCATCACCACAGTGCTGTTCGCCCTCTTCACCGTGGGGTGCTTCATCTGGGGCCAGCCCGCGGCTGCCGACGGCTTTTCAGGCATGTATGCCACCTCACCGGTGTGCGCGATGATCAAGAACATCCTCAACGTGGGTGTGCTGATCGTGCTGATTCAGTCCGTAACCTGGGTTAACACCGACTTCCAGAAGGTTCGTCGCGGCGAATTCTACGAACTGCTGCTCGTCACGCTGTTCGGTATGTACCTGATGATTTCGGCCCGCCACTTCCTGCTATTCCTCATCGGTCTCGAAAGCGCCTCCCTGCCTCTGGCCGCAATGGTAGCCTTCGACAAGAACCGCTACGAAAGCCACGAAGCCGCTGTCAAATACATGCTGACCGCCGTATTCTCCTCCGCAATCTTCATGATGGGCCTCTCGTTCGTCTACGGCCTGAGCGGCTCCCTCTACTTCGAGGATATCGCCAACCAGCTCGGCTCCGAAGGCAACACCCTGCTCATCGTGGCCCTGGCCTTCGTGATCTCCGGTATCGGCTTCAAACTCTCGCTCGTGCCCTTCCACCTCTGGACCGCCGATGTATATCAGGGTGCCCCCACCCCTGTGACCTCCTACCTGTCGGTAATCTCCAAAGGCGCCGCAGCCTTCGCCTTCCTCGTGGTGCTCGTCCAGGCCTTCGGCCAGTTCTACACCCTGATTTGGGAATGGATGCTCTACGCCCTGATTATCGCCACCATCACTATTGGTAACCTCTTCGCCATCCGCCAGAAGAACATGAAGCGATTCCTGGCCTTCTCGTCAATCTCCCAGGCCGGTTACATCATGCTCGGCGTGGTTGGCTGCAACACCATGGGCCTCGGCGCAATGATGTTCTACATCCTTGTCTACATCTTCTCGAACCTCGCAGCCTTCGGCGTCATCGGCGCTATCGAAAACAAGACCGGCAAGGTAGAGATGACCGACTACAACGGCCTCTCCAAGACCAACCCCTGGCTTGCATTCTCCATGACCCTGGCAATGTTCTCGCTGGCAGGTATCCCCCCCTTCGCCGGATTCTTCAGCAAGTTCTTCATCTTCACCTCCGCCATCGACCAGACCACAGCCTTCCCCGGCATCGACGCCACCCCCATCTACGTGCTGGTGCTCATCGCCCTGATCAACACCATCGTGTCGCTCTACTACTACCTGCTCGTGGTCAAAGCCATGTACCTCACCCCCGAAGAATCGCAGATTGCAAACTTCCGCAGCTCCTGCATGGAACGCGTCGGCCTCTGGGTGACCGTCTTCGGCATCATCCTCCTCGGCATCGTCAGCTGCTTCTACAACGAAATCCTGACCACCGCCTCCGCCGCCGACCTCTTCGCCTTCGTCAAGTAATAATTGGAGAAACGGGGCGATAAAATACCCCTTGTCACCCCTTTAGGCGTTACAGGAACGATATAATCTTCCTGTTCACCCCTATAGATGTTACAAGAGCGATATATCCCCCAGTTCACCCCAACACTGTAGACCCTTTGGCTTCTACTAAATCGGCTTCTTATCTCTGCAGCGCAGAAATAAGAAGCCGATTTAGTTACCGCAATTATGCAATATCTGATGTTCTACTGAATAAAAAAAGTACTTTTTTATTCACTACAGTGATTTTATTGAATAAAATTCGCTATCTTTGCAGTATAAAACAGGCTGTAATGAAAACAACGATATTCAATCAGCGGGCGGAGCGCGACGAATTGTTGTCACGTCCTTATCAGCAACGGCATACCAAGTATGACGCTGACGAACTTTTGCAAAACCCGCTTATCAAACTTATAACCGGCCCTCGCCGCGTAGGTAAATCTGTTTTTGCTCTGCTGATGTTGCAAGGCAAAAATTTTGCCTATCTCAATTTTGACGATAACCAGTTGCTTGAAAAATGGGACGAAGATCTGGCAATGTCGGCTCTGGATGATGTCTATCCCGGTTATGACTTTATGCTGCTTGATGAAATTCAGAATCTTCCGGATTGGGACTTATGGGTAAGCAAGCTCTATCGTCGGGGAAAGAATCTGATCATTACAGGTAGCAATGCCAAGATGTTGAGCAGTGAAATGGCAACCGTGTTGACCGGCCGTTATCTTCAAATTGAGATGTTGCCTTTCAGCCTTGACGAAATCATGAGTTGGAGGGACATCAGCCTTGATCGGGAAAAACCGACGGCACAAGCGATTGTGCTGGCGGATGACTATTTGCGAAACGGCGGGTATCCGGAAACAATACAGGCTCGTAGCATCACCAAGAGTTATCTTTCCACCCTGTTTGATTCAATCCTGCTGAAAGATGTCGCCAAACGCCATAAAGTAAGGAACACCACTGACCTATACAACCTTGCCAACTATCTGTTGTCAAATTTCTGTAATCCTATTTCTGCTAATGAACTCGCCGGGGAACTGGGCTTGTCAAGTGTGGCGACTACAAAGAAATTCTGCAACTATCTCAACGAGCCTTATCTGTTCTTCTATTTGCCACGCTTCAACAACAAGCTGAAACTGATGAACAAGGTCCCGAAAAAGGTTTATGTTGTCGATAACGGTTTTGTGCAAAGCACAGCATTCAGTCTAAGTGAAAACCTCGGCAGACTGTTGGAAAACCAAGTCTTTGTAGAACTCCTGCGCCGCGGCTATGCCCCCGGTACAACGCTATTTTATTACCGCACGCGTAACGACAAAGAGATAGATTTCGTTACCCGTAAAGGCGCAAAAGTAGAGCAACTGATACAGGTCTGCTACGACATGACTTCCGAGAAAACCCGCAAACGCGAACTTGACGCTCTCGTTGAAGCCGCCGACGAGCTCCATTGCGACAACCTGCTTGTCATCACCAACAATCAACAAGAAAAAATCGAGTGGAAAGATAAAATGATTAATGTGACTGGCGTTGTAAGATAGAAGCATCAGACGCAGAGAAGGTGCCCGACAATATCCCTGTGGAGGTCTGTTTACTCTGCCTTTTTCGTTTGCAGCACCAGTTTCTGGTGTTGCTCGTGCAGTTCGGGGAATTGTCTTCTGACGAACTGGCTGAACGAACAGCCGTTGAAGCCAAACCGACTTGCCAGCGATTTTATACTCTCGGCGGTCGTGGCGTAGATGTGCAAGGCTTCCCCGTATTTCCCCATGCTGTGCGGAGCCACTATCCCGCCGTTCTCCGTCTTTTTCATCCCCAGACTTGCATGTAGTTCCGGCTCATGCTCTTTCAGGTATTGGCGGAAACCTTCGGGTTGCAGTCCGAACTCGGCGGCAACCTTCGCTGTGGTAAGGCCGCCCTCTTTCAGCCGGGCGATGGCATCGGCATATTTGGCGGCGGTGGCGAGGTTGTATCTGCGCACCGATGACCAGTCTACCGGCTTGCCCTCCTCGTAGGCGATACCTTTCCGCTGGCAGACCAGATCCTTGTGCCAGGTTTGCAGGTAGTCGTAGAGACCTTTTAGCGACACGCCTGTCTGCTTGGCTATTTTTCGGACAGACATTGGGGTGGTCCGGTATAGGTGGAGGGCTTCGGCATACACTTCCACCGTCTCAGGCTTCGGGGCGTGAATGGTACCGCGCCCCGTTATCTTTCCTTTGCGTTGCTGCCTCACGGCCTTCTTTCGCACCTTGATGCGGTTCTCCACCAGTTCCTTGTGGTAGAAAATCAGGTGCTGCTCCAATCCGGAGTAGGAGACATTGCAGCTCTCGGCTACATCCTGCACGGTGATATAACGGTCGGCTTGCAGCAGTTTCACAGCTTCGGCATATTGCTCCTTGCACCACGGGCGAGTACCACGGGGCAGCCCGTCATCCAGCCCCAGCCGTTGCCTTGCCCTTTCGCGGACCTCCAGCACTTCGGGATAGTGCGTGCGCAACTGGCGCCCGAGGTTCGTGCCACTCAGTCCGAACTCACGGGCTATCTGCGATACGTTGCAGTCTATATAGTCCATGCTGTCACACGCCGCGATTGCCTCCTTGTACTTGGCATGGGTCACGGGAAGTTGACCGCGCCGCTGGTTCATCTGGATGTTTCGGGCATCTTCCGGTTTGCACTTGATACCGTTTCGATGCAACATCAGATGGCGATGGTATGTACCGATATAGCGGGAGAATCCGCTGATGGAAATCC
Organism: uncultured Muribaculaceae bacterium; assembly: GCA_902494515.1. Classification (GTDB taxonomy): domain Bacteria; phylum Bacteroidota; class Bacteroidia; order Bacteroidales; family Muribaculaceae; genus UBA7173. The sequence continues at coordinate 37,575 of CABUTS010000018.1, forward strand.
CACACTTTCGGCAAATCTCGGCGATGGAGAGGGCTGTGGAAGCGTACAATTCCAACGCCGGGCGGTATTTTGCTTCAGTCTCCGGCTTGCATCCTCTTATCCGGTTGGATTTATGGGTGGTCATGGCTGTTCCGGCCGCTTCGTCGACACCGGCAGCACAGCAAAACCATCGGTATTATAGAAATGCTCATAGGGGGCTATCAGGTTCAGCCCTTCTCCGCCTCGATTCTTCCAGCCATCAACACCTGTACCCTTAATATCGTTGCGGTGGTATTTAAAATGGTAAGAGTTAGTCTTATCATTAGCACCATTGAACCATACATAACCTTCATATTCTCCTTCTACATTCGCTCGCGGATATTTAACGACTTCGGCTTTGCCATCATAATCACGATAACCTGTGATCGGGAAAGTGATGGATTGAACTTTCCTTGTGTCCGTATAAAGCTCCAGAACCTGCTTGTTTACCGACATGTCTGTTGAGTAATAACCTTGCTGCATATTGCTCTCAAGTACATCAAACCAGTCGTAAGGGAACTTAGCAGATAGTCCGTGAGTCGTGAAACCGGTGAAAACAGATTTATCGCCTACCTGATATCCCGGCGGGCAGGGGGCATAGACCGTCTTGCCACCGGCATTCGACCATAGGTCTGTGGGTGATTCATTTGTACTATGAAAACCTTGTGTAAAATCAGTTGGTACATTAGGTTGTCGCGGTGCGTTATGCCATTTGTCAGGGTTCTTGACAAGCACATCAAGGCACTCCCTGGTGTGTTTTCGGTTGATGTTATTCGAAAATACCTCTGGTTCATTATAAAGACGGGGAGGGTTATATTCGCCCCCCTTATCATACATGACAGACTTAGTTCCGTCATAAGTCCATCTGGGTTTGTTTCCAAAAATCGAATTTGAACCGACAAACGGGTCCTTACGTCCCCACTGGTAGTAGGGATGGTCGCCACGGGGAAGGACAAAATGAGGATACTGTTCAATAGTCCTGATTATCTCATGTTCTCCTACCGTGAATTTTATATCACACTTGCGACGTTTGTAATATTTTATCGTCTTGCCACCCGAACACCATCCGAGATTTACAGGCATGACATCAAATGCTTCTTGTTCATGGTTGATAATCCGGATGTCCTTCTCGAAATCATCAGAACCGAAACGGGTAGCCCAAATGTGCCAGCTCCAGATAGCTTTTGTGCTTCCACCTGTTCCATATACACTGCCTCGATCAAGATAAACACAATCATCTTCTTTTGCACTATTGTCAATCAAGGCTATTACGGCATTCCCTTCTTGTATGTGACTTATGTGGAATTTTATTCCCCCTTTACCGCCAAAAAGGGTGGAGTCATATTTTATCTCATTTGGTATGATAAGATTTTCGGCATCCTGCCATATAAGTTTCACACTGACATTGGAAAGAGTTATTTCCGCATTTTCTTTAAGAGAGGGTGTTGTAATATTTTGATTAAGATGGTTTACAATGTTCGTTGAAGCATATGCCGCAGTGTTGTCGGCTCCATCAGTGATTGCATTTCCGTAAACAAGCGGAAAACAATACCAGCCGGGAGCGCCCACCATGTAGCAGTTAGCGGTATTCTCCACAGTGCTTCCTCCATCTTTGTTGGAAAGATTATACGGGGAGCCTTCAGTACCTTTGCTTTCGGAAGGGAACAGGTTATTGATTGTGGATTCAGTCGGATCTGTCATGGAGGCAACAAATGTATATGGCATTTGTGTCCTGTCAGCGCTAAGAGTGCCCGTGGTGAGTGTAAGCCATCCGGGGGTAGTGTTGTCTAAATCCCACTCCCCTGTCTGCTCATTATACGAATAGTAGGTATAGCTGATTTCCGGGGATATCCATTCTTTGTCCATGCCATTCATAGTATAGCTGGTCACAGTAATCACATTCTGATTACTGAAATCATGCCCTGCGTTTGCCATGGTAGCGGAATAGTCGAGAGAAGGTACGAAAAATTTGCCCTGATAGTTCACGTCTTTGGGGTAGGTGACATCCAGATACTTCTCGCCATACTCGATGTGCCAGTCTATGTCATTGCCATAGTCCTTGAAGTTCATCGTAATCTTGTAATGGTGGTTACGGACTACATCGAAATTATTTGTCGCATTATTCCCAAGCATGAAGCGGTAGAAGATTTTACCCTCTGATTTATACTCAGGCCGGTTGGCGACATAGTATCCTTCCACTTCGAGGAAGGTGCCGTAATCAACCCCATCTTTTCTCTCGGAGTCAATGATGCCGTCTCCGTCGGTGTCTTGAAGTTTGGATTTGTCTTTATGTGTACCTTGCATATTTTCATAGCAAGGAAGTGCTTTGGCGTTGTCGTCATGAAAAGTTGTGCCATCCGGGGTTCCCCAAATATCTGACGGAGAAAATTTGCTTGCCTTAGTCACCGTAGGCCAGAGGTTGTGGTCTTCACCCTCTCCGTAGGTAATGGAATAATCTGATGTAATGCAGGTAATGCCATTCTCTCCGGCGGCTGAGGAAGCTCCGAGAAGAACATCGGATGCAACGTCTTTAAGCACGGCGTTTTTTATATAGACAGTGACACCCTCTTTCAGATTTGTTCCGTCGAAATCGACAGTCACCTTCGATACAGCCCTGCGCACCCAGGAATGAATACTATTCTTGTTCGGGGTGATGGCAAGGAGTTCGTCCATTTCAAAGCCCTCATTGTCGGGAACAGTTCCCGCACCGTCCTGCCGGAACACCCCGAACATCTCAAGGTCATTCTCAATATTGTCGTCCCAGACGAGTGGGAGGGTCCTGAGGTCTTCAATGGATGTTACGTTCGTAAGATCACTTTTCTGGGCATCAGATAGATTGGCAATGGCATAGATGTAATAACGTCCTGACCGTACTTTCTTTTTGAATGTAATATGTTCATGCGTAGAACCTTCCGAAGGCACGGGAGTAAAATCCACGTCTCCGCTGTATTCCGTTACGGGTTTCCCCTCGGAATCAAAGAAGAAAACATACAGAGATTTTATACCCTTGTATTTGTCTCCTTCAGGTGCTTCGGCACGTGTTTGTACAGCCATCGGCATAAGTGGTTTGAAAATCACTTCGCCTTTGATCTCAATCTCTGCGTCAGGAATATCTACAGGCTCATATATAAAGTCATCCGTGCATCCGGACAGTATGACCGCCATAGCCCAAAATGCAAGTATGGTTGAAAAGTTGATGCTATATTTCTTATAATGCTGTGACATAATTACTCATAGTTTTAAAGTGTGAGGTATGCCGCAAACTCACTCAAGGTATTGTACCCACTCTCCGAGTTTGTTTTTTCTCTTTTCCTTTGTATCTCCGTCTGACCAGGGATAGCGATTGCCGAGAACATCAAACCAATATTTCGGATATACATCTGTCCAGTGCCAGTAGATAGCCTGATTCCAATTTAATCTGTCCCATTCGTTCAGAGTGCGATACCATGTCGTCCCCGGCTGCCAGAACCAAGCTTCTACATTTTTTTGTTGTCCAGCATCCCACTGCTCACCTACTGTCCATTCATTATAATCCTCGTTAAGCCACACGCGCATCTGATGCTTATTATAATAAATATCAGGACCCCATTCAGGATGATCGGGATCAAGAGTGAATGAATATCCTGTTCTCCCTGTGGGATCAAGAAGATATTTCTTCCGGGTCTCCTTTTCAAAAAAATGGTCAAGGTTTGCTGCAGTCCGTTCGTAATCCGTGTACACAAGCAGATACTCTTTGCCGTTGATTGACACAAACTCTCCCGGATTATCTGTCGGTCCGAGATATAATGGGACTGCTGTCTCAGGGTCGTAATAATTGCCGTTGTACCAGCATTTGTTGCCATTTGCATCCTTGCCCACAACGTAGCCGGTGAACTCTTCTTTGACAAGACCGTAATCGGGCGTTACACTTACCGATGTGAACGGGATGACATCCACCACCATTTCGAGATTTTTGTCTATGGTGATGTTCACCACAACATTCGTATTGCGGAAAAGCGCTTTCAGATTGGGGAGAGCGACGCTGAACTCCTGTTCGGCGTCACCTTCCTTGATTTTGAGCCGCAGGGTGTACTCCTGCTCGCCGTCGGTGGCCCCGGTCTTCGGGTTCATGCTCTCGGGGAGATAGAACTTGACGGAAGCCTTGCCGGGCTTTGCGGTAGCCTCGGTCTCGCCTGTGGGAGGATCGAGAGCGATGGGGCTGTTGTAGGTGTATGTCAGGGTCTTGTTGGCGGACCCGGGCAATTCATAATCCTTGAGCCATCCTGCGGCATTGGTTTCTTCCGGTGTGTCCGCTTCCGAGGAGGCCTCGGAGACCATTTTTAGCCAGTCGATCCATGATTTTCCGTTGAAAAGCGCCTGATTCTGCGGGGTGTCCTGCACATGGGCCATCAGGAAGTTGCGGTCGGCGTGGCTTGCGATGCTGAAGCTGTTGACCTGCACGTTTTCGCCGCGCCAGTTGGTGAAGTTGACGGTGAACTTGGTGGCCACGCGGACGATGTAGAAGGTTTCTTGAAGGACACCCTTCGCGGGGACCGTGACCTCGTATTCCGAGGACATGGGGATGTTCTTCGTGTATTTGGGTTGGAAGGAGAGGTCTTTGACAGCAAGGGCGAAGCCGTTGGTGCCTGCGGGGTATTTATCCAAGAACTGGGTGAGGGTCTGCGCGGGGGCAATGCCGGATACTCCGTCGACCTTGCTGACGGACTCCTCGTTGGCGAAGAGGAAGATATGCTTCGTCTCGCTCGGGGTAACCTTCAGGAGGATGC
>CABUTS010000019.1 GCA_902494515.1 uncultured Muribaculaceae bacterium
GAATACTACGACCGCATTTATGTTGGGTGGTGGGACGGTGCACAGACCCAGAACGGCAAGCTCCCGCACCCCTATGTCGAAGACATCGAGATTGCGGAGGACTGGAGCAATTTCATCAACATTCATTTCTCCCTGCGCATCAACCACACCACGCTCAACCGCCGCCGCACGGTCCACTCAATCAACACCCGCCAAAAGTCCACCTTCAAGTTCCTCTCCGACAATATCCCGAACCCTCGCGCCGTGTTTTTCATCAAAGGCAAGAAGTACCTTTGTGAAAAAATGACTGCGACATTCACGGAGAACGGAATGTCGCAGCTCATCAAGGGCGTGTTCTATCCAATTTTGGATTAGAACCCTTTCCCTTTCATCCTTTCGTAGAATACCTCCTTGCCGGAGTCTACGTTGCGGATGCGGAACTGAACGATGGTGCGGTGCGGTATCGTGTCGGGGAGTTGCTTTACCAACTCCTTGATTACATCATTGACGGTACCGAAACCGATGTCCTGAACTTGGGCGAGTATTTCGCCCTTGAAATAGGCGGTGCCCTCGACCATCTTCTTCTTCGAGATGCGGAATAGAGCCTCTTTCGGCTCGTCCACATCTTTTGCCAGTCCCTGCTTGCTCCGGGCTGTCGAAAAGAAGATGAAGTCTATTACCTTAGCGTTCAGTTCCCAAGCCGGGGAGAAGTCGAGCATGATGTAGCCGCGTGTAACCGTGTGGATTCCGCTATGGTTCATGCCGAAGCCCACCTCCGCTATGTTGGCGGCGCAGTCGTTTTGGGCGACCGTGGCCCATGTGTAGCGGAATGTGTAGACGCTGTACCATGTTTCCTTCGGCAGGTTCATCGATTTGCATATCTGCTTGATGCCAGTGTTGACGTTGGCGTTGAAGCTGTCCGCATCGCAGAAACGCTTGTGGAAGTTGAACAGGTAAGGGTCGTTGGGAGCGGCCTTGTACTTCTCCATAAGAGGGTAAAGTATCGGCTCGACCCTAATCTCGAAATAGGCCTCGTCGCGGCGTGTGGTTTTTGTTTTCGAGCGCTTGTAACTGATGACGCCCTTTTTGTAGTCGCCTTTCTGCAACCCGAAAAGGTCAATGGTGTTGATACCTGCGAGGCACAGCACCATTTTTGCCACGTCCCGGCCCAGTTCCGACAGTGGTTCCGTCTGCTTGGACGGCGGCTGCGGGGCGAAGAAGAACTCGCGGGCTTCTTCTGCCGTGATTGCGTGCTTGGTCGTGCGGTCGGCTTTAGGTATCTTGACCCTCGGCCAGGGATTGTTCTTGATGCGGATTATCCCCTTGCTCTCGTCGTTGAAGTCGAGCAGCGCCGCACGGTATATCTGACGGACGCAAACCGGATATTGTTCCTTTGCGCGATGGGTAGAGCCGAGGCTTTCTATCCACCGGGTGAGGACGGCAGGGGTCAGGTGGGCGCACATTACCTTTGTTGTGCCGAGGTATCTTTCGAGATTGTTTACGGCAAGGCGGTATGTGCGCGAATTGCGTTCGTGCCCCTCGTTGAACATCTTGTCGATGTGCCGGGTGGCATAGTCGCTGAAACAGATGTCTGTGTTTGCAGTCGTGATATAGTTTATCACTTCCTGTAACGACATCTCCGTGGTGTCCTTGTCGTTCAACAAGGAGTTGAAGTAGTAGATCTGCTCCGAGCAGTATTTTGATACGGCGGAGTCTTTGATTTCTCCTTTCTTGGAGAGGTCGCTTTGAGCCACCATCTTGTCGGTCTTGATATAGCCAATGGCTCGGTTGTGGGTTACGCGGATGTAGACTTGGCCGTAGCCATCGGTACGCATACCGCGAATTACTGGTTTGAATGTGGGCATTTTCGCTGAATTTTAAGGGTTTCTTAATGATTAATTAACTTATTGTATATCAGCTAATCATGCTCGTAAACATTCTGTAAACACGCTGTAAACAAGGGTTCCGAAATCTGTAAACATTCTGTAAACTTTTCCGCGCATTTTGCTCGATTTGTGCGGCAGAATGAACATACCCTTTAAGAGCAATTTAGGTCGTAACCTCTGTTTTATCAGAAAGTTACGACCTAAATTTATGAGTGAGAGCTTGTTGCTCTATCGGTCAAATTTTATTCCAAGTTGGCCTGCGCCGCTGCTACGCGGGCGATGGGCACACGGTAGGGGGAGCAGCTGACGTAGTTCATGCCGAGTTTGGCGCAGAACTTCACGGAGCTGGGTTCGCCGCCGTGTTCGCCGCAGATGCCGACTTTGAGTTCGGGACGGGTTGCACGGCCTTTCTTTACGCCCATTTCAACGAGCTGGCCTACGCCTTCCTGGTCGAGAACTTCGAAGGGATCGGTCTTGATGATGCCGTGTTCCTTGTAGAATTTGAGGAACTTGGGAGCGTCGTCGCGCGAGAAGCCGAAGGTCATCTGGGTGAGGTCGTTGGTACCGAATGAGAAGAACTCGGCTACGGAGGCGATCTGGTCGGCTACGAGGGCAGCGCGGGGTACTTCGATCATGGTGCCTACGAGGTAGGGGAGTGACATTTCCTGTTCTTCGAAGACTTTGGCGGCGGTAGCGTGGATGATGTCGGCCTGATTCTGGATTTCCTTGAGGGAGCCAACCAGAGGGATCATGATTTCCGGCTTCACGTCGATGCCGCGGCGTTTAACGGCGAGGGCGGCTTCGATGATGGCGCGGGCCTGCATTTCGGTGATTTCGGGGTATGTGATGCCGAGACGGCAGCCACGGTGGCCGAGCATGGGGTTGAACTCTTCGAGGGCGTCGACTTTAGCCTTTACATCGGCGAGGCTGATGCCCATTTCGTCGGCGAGTTCTTTCTGGGTTGCGGTCTGATGAGGTACGAATTCGTGCAGAGGGGGATCGAGCAGACGGATGGTTACGCCGTAGCCGTCCATGGCTTCGAAGATTCCTTCGAAGTCGCCGCGCTGCATGGGGAGGAGTTTGGCGAGGGCCTGTTTGCGGCCTTCGACGTCGGAAGCGAGAATCATTTCGCGGACGGCCTTGATGCGGTCGCCTTCGAAGAACATATGCTCGGTGCGGCAGAGGCCGATACCCTGGGCGCCGAAGGCGCGGGCCTGACGGGCGTCGCGGGGAGTGTCGGCGTTGGTGCGGACGAGGGTCTTGGTGTACTTGGCAGCGAGGTTCATGATAGCGCCGAAGTCGCCGTCGAGTTCGGGTTCAACGGTGGGAACCTGGCCGTCGTAAACGTCGCCGGTGGAGCCGTTGAGGGAGATCCAGTCGCCTTCGTTGTAGAGGTGGCCGCCCATTTCAACGGTGCGCTTTTCGTAGTCGACCTTGATTTCGCCGGCGCCGGAAACGCAGCATTTGCCCATACCGCGGGCAACAACGGCAGCGTGGGAGGTCATGCCGCCGCGCATTGTCAGGATACCCTGGGCAACAGCCATACCGCGGAGGTCTTCGGGGGAGGTTTCGATGCGGACGAGGACTACTTTCTTTTTCTTCTCGGCCCAGGCTTCAGCGTCGTCGGCGAAGAATACGATCTGACCGGCGGCTGCACCGGGGGAAGCGGGGAGACCCTTGGCAACGACGGTGGCGCGCTTGAGGGCGGCCTTGTCGAATACGGGGTGGAGGAGTTCGTCGAGTTTCTGGGGCTCCATGCGGAGGAGGGTGGTCTTCTCGTCGATTTCACCTGCGCGGAGGAGGTCCATGGCGATCTTCACCATGGCAGCGCCGGTGCGCTTGCCGTTACGGGTCTGGAGCATCCAGAGCTTGCCGTCCTGAATGGTGAATTCCATATCCTGCATGTCGCGGTAGTGGTCTTCGAGCTTGTTGGCGATGGCGATGAGTTCGGCAGCGCAGACAGGCATGGACTCTTCGAGCGAGGGATATTTAGCTGCGCGGACCTCTTCGGAGATACCCTGGAGGGCAGCCCAGCGGCGGGAACCTTCGACGGTGATCTGCTGAGGAGTGCGGATGCCGGCAACCACGTCTTCGCCCTGGGCGTTGATGAGGTATTCGCCGTTGAAGATATTTTCGCCGGTAGCGGCGTCACGCGAGAAGGCAACGCCGGTAGCGGAGTTGTTGCCCATGTTGCCGTAAACCATAGCCTGCACGTTTACAGCGGTACCCCATTCTTCGGGGATCTGGTTCATGCGGCGGTAGATGATGGCGCGCTCGTTCATCCAGGAATCGAATACGGCGCAGATGCCACCCCAGAGCTGATCCCAGGCGGATTCGGGGAAGTCCTTGCCGGTGTAGTCCTTGACAGCGGCCTTGAAGAGGGTTACGAGCTGACGGAGGTCGTCAACGGTGAGTTCGGTATCGAATTTCACGCCCTTTTCTTCCTTCATCTTGTCGATGATGGCTTCGAAGGGGTCGGTTTCGGTCTTGGTTTTGGGTTTCATGCCGAGCACGACGTCGCCGTACATCTGCACGAAGCGGCGGTAGGAGTCCCAAGCGAAACGGGGGTTGCCGCTCTTTTCAGCCAGGGAGGCAACGGTGGCGTCGTTCATACCGAGGTTGAGGACGGTGTCCATCATGCCGGGCATGGAGGCGCGGGCGCCGGAGCGAACGGAAACGAGGAGGGGATTAGCGGGGTCGTCGAATTTTTTACCGGTAAGAGCTTCAACGTGGGCGATAGCTTTTTCCACGTCAGCCTTGATGTCGTTAACGACATAGTCTTTGCCATTCTGCGTGTATTCGGTGCAGACTTCGGTTGTGATTGTGAAACCGGGAGGCACGGGCATACCGAGCAGGTTCATTTCAGCGAGGTTGGCACCTTTGCCGCCGAGGAGGTTGCGCATTTTGGCATCTCCTTCAGCTTTACCGTCGCCGAAAGTGTAGATTTTCTTTGCCATGAGATGGTTAACTATTTAGTTTTTTAAGTTATGTATGCTTAAAGGTTGGTGTCTTTTAGGGCATTTAAGGGTGGGAGAGTATGAGTTGGGGCAAAGTTACAAAAAATAGGTCGATTATTCCAATTTTTGGAGATTTTTTTTGGATGAAAGCCCATAAATTTACTTAACACATTCAAAGATATGTTATTCAGCATATTTTTATGGTATAATTGTTGCGAAATGTGAATTTTTCAGAGGCTAAAACGGGGCGAAAAGCGAGAAAATGAGTAACTTTGCAGCGGAAAACCTCCGGAGGGCCTGCGCGACGGCGATATGGCCGGTCCGGATTCAACCGCGACGGCGATATGGCCGGTCCGGATACAACAATTAACTTTCACCATAATATATATGGGACGCAAAAAGAAAGAGCTGCCCCTGCTCGAGGGGCTCGAAATAACGGCAGTTGCCGCCGAAGGCAATGCCATCGCACGCCACGGCGAGCTGGTGGTGTTCATCCCTTACGGCGCCCCGGGTGACATCGCCGACGTCAAAATCGACCGCCGCAAACATTCCTACGCCGAGGGGCACATCGAACGGCTCGTGAAGCCCTCGGAGCTCCGCGTGGAACCGTTTTGCGAGCATTTCGGGGTCTGCGGCGGGTGTCGCTGGCAGCATCTCCCTTACAGCGAGCAGCTCAAGGCGAAACAGCAGCAGGTCTGCGACGCCCTGACCCGCATCGCCAAGGTGGAGCTGCCCGAGATTTCACCCATCCTCGGCTCAGAGAAAACCCGCGAGTACCGCAACAAGATGGAGTATACCTTCTCGAACAAAAAGTGGCTGACCTGGGAACAGATGCGCTCCGGCGAGGAGTTCCCCGACCGCGACGCCGCCGGATTCCATATCCCCGGAGCCTTCGACAAGGTGCTCGACATCAACCGATGCCACCTGCAGGATGACCTCGGCAACCGTATCCGCCTGCACATCAAGGATTACGCCAAGCGCAACGGCCTGACATTCTTCGATTTGCGCGGCCAGACAGGCCTGCTGCGCACCGCTATGATTCGCATCGCCTCAACCGGCGAGGTGATGGTGGTTCTCTCCTTCGGCGAAGATAATCCGCAGGCCATCAGGGAGTTGCTCGACGATCTCCGCACATTATTCCCCGAAATCACCTCGCTGATGTACGTGGTGAACACCAAGGCCAACGACACCATCGCCGACCTCGACATCCAGCTCCACTCCGGGCGCCCCTACATCGAGGAGGAGATGGAAGGACTGCGCTTCCGCATCGGTCCGAAATCGTTTTACCAGACCAACTCGCGTCAGGCCTACAATCTATATAAGGTGACACGCGAATTCGCCGGACTGACCGGCAACGAGCTTGTCTACGACCTCTACACCGGCACCGGCACCATCGCCAACTTCATCGCCCGCCAGGCCCGGAAAGTGATTGGCATCGAGTATGTCGAGGATGCCATCCGCGACGCCCGCCTCAACGCCGAGGTCAACGGACTCAACAACACGGCGTTCTTCGCCGGGGACATGAAGGATGTGCTGACGACCGGATTCATTGCCGAACATGGGCGCCCCGACGTAATGATCGTAGACCCGCCCCGCGCCGGAATGCACGGCGACGTGGTGAAGGTGATACTCGACGCCGAACCGAGCCGGATTGTGTATGTGAGCTGCAACCCCGCCACGCAGGCCCGCGACCTTCAGCTGCTCGATGCCAAATACAAGGTGACAGCCGTGCAGCCCGTCGATATGTTCCCTCACACCCACCATGTCGAGAATGTGGTCCGTCTCGAAAAGCGTGAGGTATTCAAGACCGAAGAATAAACTGATAATCAAGAGATTCCCTCGAAAGTGAGGGAGAAAAACGGATTGTCGGGAAGCAACGAAAGTGTGCTTTCCGACTTTTTTGTTGCGGGATTAGCGGCTTTTGGGGTCATTCGCATCCAGCCGGTTTTGTGCAGACGATTGAAAACGCCACGGGCCACGAACCCCATGGTGTAGCGCAGGTTCAGCTCCACGGCGGGGTCGATTCGGACCTGAGTTGATCCGTCAGGGAGCTGTTCGCGGTAGAGGAGTATGTCTACTCCGAGCGGGCCCTCATAGTCATTGCCAAGAAGTTTCTCAAGGCAATCAGCAAGCATAACTTTCAGAGATTCAATGCGTTCCTTCGGGATATACTGCGAAAGCCTATTGAGGATTTCTTCGTCGCTACTGACAAGATTTCCGCCATAGTTCACCGCAGTGGAATTTTCAAAAAACGACAGGCCATAGAAGCGGGCTTGTCCGTTTTTCATAAAGAAAAGCATGGCGAAGTCGGCGATTTTGTCAAGGGCCGGTTCGACCATCACCGAGCCCTGAGCGCGGATTATCCCGTTGATGGTGGGGGAGAGGTGCCCCAGCGAAGCGGCGTCAGCCGGGAAAACCCCGCGTCCACTCGACGACCATGGGGATTTCAAATACGCTCGTCCACAGCGGCCGACGTAATTCTCTATCTTACTGAAAGTTGCAGCTTCAATCGGGAGGGGAGAAGGGATATTATCACCGGCTTCGTCAAGGAGCTGAAGCAGCTTCAAGGAGGTGCGTCGGTGGGAGAGGAGCCGGTGCTTTTCCATCCCCTCCTGCCTGTCTTTGAGCGTCGTCTCCGGCACCCCGGCTCTGACGAACTGGCGGACCGCATCCCGGCTCCAGCCCCATGGCGTCGGGACCACATCACTCTCACACGCTGCTGCCGAAATCACCGGTTCCGGTCCGTCAATTCCCAATGAATCAATCCATTGCGCGGTTGCCGCCACCTCCTCTTTCCCCACCAGGAACCAATCTCCCACATCTCCGAGCCAAAACGCCACAGCCGCCCCGGCCCGATGCAGCAGCGCAGCCTGCCGCGGCGGCGTAAACTGCGCCAGATTCCTCCCCAGCGCAATATCATTCTCCGGATTAAACAGCCATAACCGCTTCATGCTATCTCATGAGTTTATATACAGCAAACTCCCAATCTCTGACTCTATTGTGGATGTGTCTCAACAAATAACGGAAACGGCTAATTCCAAGGCTGTTACGCTTACACTCATTCGTTATGCGGGCAAAGAAAACAGCCTGACCCCAGGGGTCACGAACTTCCGAATGTTCCCACATAATCCGCAAATTATATTCCTTCAGATACTTAAATACCACACAACTCAACACACTCTGATCATGTCGGTTTTCTATGAATTCCGGCGCCTCCGAAGGGAGTTCATCCGGAGTCACATCACGCACAAATTCGGGATGCTCAGACATCAGATTAAACCATTTTTCAGCAATCGGAAGCGCTCGTTTTGTCCATAAACTGAGACCGCTCATGAGCTGGAATTCCTTTTCAAGAAAAGGAATTTCCGAGAAATACTCCAAAAGGTTCCTGCGAGTCCAGGGCGCCATACGGTGAACTTGTTTGAAGAAAACAGCTGAATGTTTCCGCAGCAGCTTAAAAAATTTCTCCCATTCCCTGTCAGGAAAAACCTCATTGCCACCATCGCAATACACCACGATATCCTCTGGCCCGCATTGTTTGAGGACCGACAGTATCACGTAAGGTTTCCATAACCAATAGCCACCCCCTCTTGAATATTGCATCAGAGGGTGCTTCAAAATGAATTCCGGCAAATCTGTCTCACGGTTAATAATGACTTCGTCGAATCGACCGGTGGCAATAGCCATTTTTCTGAGACGCTCCAGCGACTCGCTGTAATTTTCATTACCGTAACTGACAAATATTTTTCTTCCTTTTACCATAAAATAAACTGAATTACCCAAAAATAAACTGAATAATCAAAGAAACTGGCAATCCGACCGAAGGAACCTCGGGATTCGGATTGCACCATGTAAAATCAGCGCAAATTTAGATATAAATCCTGAGATTTCCATACCACCCGGATTGAGATTTCCATATCACCCCGATAAAGAAATGAAAATTTCGGGAAACAGCGGAAAAATCCGGTGGAAATAATTGCTCAATTACGGCGAAAAAGTTAACTTTGTTGTATGAATCTTCAAGCCCGTCCAATCAGTTCACTTCTTGACTACACGTTCGTGATACCACCTTATCAAAGGGGGTATCGCTGGGATTTCGAGCAGGTTGAAGCGCTGATTGATGACATACGCGAATTTGCCAAGTCGTCACAAGGAGCGCACAACACGTTTTATTGCATGCAGCCGATTGTGGTTGTTCCAGTCGATAGCCAAAGGTTCGAGGTTGTCGACGGGCAGCAGCGACTGACGACTATTTATCTGATACTTAGTTATTTACGGCGCATACTCGGTATGCTCGGCTCGCTCAAGCCTCAGCACGCCAAAACATTTCGTCTCGAAATGCCTGCGCGCGATGTTCAGCAGGCATATCTTCAGCAGGAAAAATTCACCCTTTCGGGTAACGGCGAAGAACGCAATATCGACAATTTCTATCTCCGCGAAGCCTACGAGGTTATCAGTCAGGAGATTGGCACGGATCTCCGACTGCTCACGGACCTCCAGTCGTTCCTGCTCACGCCGCAGCCTACGGACTCTGAAGGGCAGCTTCTGAAAGACTTCAACCCTCATGTAGCAGTTATCTGGTATGAGGTGCCTGAAGGCGATGCCCACGAAGCATTTAAACGCCTGAATGCAGGGAAGATACCGCTGACATCCGGCGAGCTGGTCAAGGCGTTGCTGCTGCAATCGGATTATTGCTGCGGGGAACTCCTGCAGAAAGCCCGCGAGGAGTCCGACCGTCGTTCCAACGAATGGAACCGGATGGAACTGGCGCTCCGCGAGGAATCTTTTCTCGGGATGACAGGCTATGCCGCAGGCAGCGACAACTCGCTAATGGAGATGATTATAGACATCGTGGCCGACGAGTATAACCCAACGCTCGACCGACCGTTTCGCCGAAAACCGGCAGGCTCGACGATGCCCGACTATTTCAACTTCAACGTCCTCAACCGGATTATTTCCCTCGAAGTCGGCGAGACAGAGGGTGCATCCAAGCAGCAAAAACGCCTCGAAGCCGTCGCGAAAGTTTGGGAACGGATCCGCAAGGTGTATCTCCAGCTTCGCAACTGGCATGACAACCGCGAGATGTATCATCTTATCGGACTGTATTCATTGGTCCGGAACACTGTTGGGAGCAGCCTCGTGAATGCGGTAAACTCTCTCCAGTTCACCACTGAGGACACTCCCGAAGGTAAGAAAACAAGGTCTGTTTCCAAAACCGAATTCCTCGATGTGCTACGCAACGAAATAGGCATAACATTGAAAATCAACACTTTCAAAGAAAGTATTGATGGGAAGAGCTATACTCCTCCCGACAAACAGGAATTTGACTCGCCCGAACTTGCCTACGGACGAAGTGAGCAGGGTAAAATTGTAAAAATTCTCGAGGCGCACAATGTGCTAACGATTCTCCACGATAACGATAAGTTGCGCCGTTTCCCCTTCGCCCTGTTCCGGTCGGAAAATTCCACGTCGCTGGAGCATATCCATCCACAGAATATTCAGGAAAGCAGCAGCTATGACGACTACCGACGGTGGTTCGACAACCACACCGACGAAATAGACAAAGCGCTGAAGCGAAGGGATAAAGAGTTCCCGGCCCCTGTAAGTCAGGAAGGACCTCCGACCAACAGCGAACAACGTGATCTGACCGACGGCGAACGACGGCGACTGAATAAATTCCAAGACTGGCAGTCACAGAGAGCTGGAATCCTTGAGGCCTGGGAATGGCTTCGCGCCGAATTTGACAAACTGCAGGCGTTCGACAAAGACTCACGGCGAAACAAATATTTCGCCAATCATCTCGAAGAATTCAAGAAAAGGACCAATGTCATCGACCGGCTTTTCGGCGAGATGGCAGCCATTTCTCCCGGAGAGCTGCACCATATCAAGAACTTAGCACTCGTAGACCAGCCGACAAACAGTCAGCTGCAGAACTATTTTCTGGATGCCAAACGGAAAGTTCTCGAGGAGATTATATACAATCAGAAGCGCTACATCCCACAGGCTACACTCGACGCTTTCAACAAGCGTTACAGCGCCGGCCAGGTCAAGGAGATGGATTTCTGGGGACCCGCCGACCGCCAAAAGTATTTCGACGCGGTTAAAGCATCTTACGATTATTTCGTACATAAACCCGCGCCGGCCAGCTCTCAGTCCACAAACCCAACCCAACCGCAGGAATCATGAAGATACGTTACTCCGAATATTTCAAGAACGACAGGACGCTGATTCCATCGATTCAGCGCGACTATGTGCAGGGAGCTGACGTGAACCGCGCGAAGCGGAAAGATTTCCTGACAGCGATTTTCGATGCACTCCTGCCCGATGCGCCCCGACCTCTGACCATCGACTTTATCTACGGAATCTCACGCAAACAAACCCGGGAGTTCCTGCCGATCGACGGTCAGCAGCGGCTGACGACCCTGATTTTCCTCGGCTGGCTGTTGGCACAGCGGGGTCTCGACCGCGATGAGTCCCAAAAGATTAATTTCGACTTACTCAGCTATAATACAAGGACTTCCAGCGAGGAGTTCTGTCACAAATTACTCAGTTACAGACTTCCCGCAGGTATCGGCACTATCAGCGAACATATCCGCAAGGAGCCGCTGTGGTTTGCCGAAACATGGAGCAATGACGCCACCGTCAGCAACGTGCTGCAATTGCTCGATGCTGCCGATGCGATGCTGCAAAGCCCTGAGTATAAGCCGTATGTAGCAGAAATGGCGCAACGTTTCCTGAGCGATGCTTGCCCGATTATCTTCGAACAGCTCGACATGGGGGACTACGGCCTCAATGAAGACCTATATATTAAGATGAACGCCCGCGGAAAGTATCTCACTGATTTTGAAATACTTAAAGCGGACCTCTACGACCTTTTCAAAGATAAATTCAAGAACGAGGTTTATGAATACGGACTCGTGCCTGTGAGCGGCGCATCGGGGCAAACACCTGTGTATCAGAAATATACCATTCCCGAATATTTCTCATACGCTATCGAGCACCAGTGGACCAATCTTTTCTGGGACTACGCCTACAAAAAGTGGGATGCTCTGCCGGAAAAGGAGAAAAGCAACGCATCCTATCCTGTAACCGATGACCTTTTCATGCGTTTTTTCCTTAATTTCACCGAGTTAACCTTCGCCGAACAGACCGATATTGAAGCGGAAGCAAAAAGGCTTAGCGCCTCGGGGAGCAAGGTCGACAACGCCGAAGTGTTCGCCGGCAAAACAGGGGAATTCCTTAAAGGAAATATCCGGAAAGTATATTCGCAAAAGCCAAATATCATTGCACTGTTCCGCGCCCTCGACCTGTGGAGTACAATAGGACATACATCGGGGGGGGCATCCGTAACCAAGGAAAACATCGAAACTATCTTCCGTGAACTGTTTACTAATACATTCAATCCTGATTTTGAGGGAATAAATCTGTTCACCGACAAGTCTGTCAATCTGTTCGAGCGAATTATCACTGAGGACGAAAAAGACCAGCCCCGCCGCTTCCTGATGCGCGGACTCACCCGCGCGCTGCTGCACTATTTTACTCCGCAAGACCATCCGGAAACTTTGGAACCGATAAAAGCAACTTCCCAGCTGCTTGACTTTCTGCGGATTTACTGGGGATGGCTGCTGTCGCTCAACCAGCGGCAGGGACGCGAAGTAATGGGGGTGAGATTCAATGTCCGTATCGAGGATGCCATGACTGCCTCAACGGTTATCGATGAACTGCTGCAAACGGATGACCCGTTCGAAGCTCTTCAACATTCAAAGCTAAAGGAACTCAACGAGGAGAAACGCAAGGCCTCTTACAGATCGAAAGACAACAAAGACAAATATGAAGCAATCCGTGTGCTGTCAAACCATCCATGGCTCAAAGGGGAGATGTGCAATATCTATGCGGCCCTTGATCAACTCCCGGCAGATGAGATGATTACACGATTCCTGCAGTTTGCAGGATTTATCCCGGATGCCGGAGGCAGCGCGCCCGACGGACGCCTTAACGACGATGACCGGGTGAAAGCATTGGTGGCTCACGGCTCTTCGGGAGCTCATCCCGGCTCGTCGGATTATTGCTTTTTTGGTGTCGAGAATCACTGGGATTTCCTTTGGGCTACCTCCCGGAAGGAATCAGCGTCGACTGCCGAAGCGCTGACTGAAATCCTGCTTCATCAGCCGGCGAAAACCTTCGATAAAACGCAATTCGGATACTACATCCTGAATTACAGCACTTTCCACAGAGCATCAAACGAAAACTATTTTTATAAATATCCGAATTCCTCGCTGAAATACGATGCAATCCGAATCTCCCGGCGCCCGATGGCGGCTTATATATGCTGCCCGTTTGCGTGGACGGTCTATGAACTTTCAGAAGGGGATACCAGACAGCGTCTCGGTCTTGAATACTGGTCGAGATATGAGCACGGATGCCTGACAATCAAAACGTTAGGAATCAAAATGGAGTGCATAGATGAAGGATGGTTGCTCCGCACGGCTGACGAGGATTCCGGAATCGGACTCAGCTTGTTGCCACCACGTTTCCAAATCGGAAGTGATGGTTTAACTGACACTAAACAACAGTTTAATTTTCAAGGCTTTACAATCCTGAACAATGAGGGCGATGACCACATTCAAACCGGTGTGGGATTTGTTAAAGCTTTGGTTGAAGAGATAACGACTGACAATGAGTGACGTAATACAACTGCTGCCGGATTCGGTGGCCAATCAGATTGCCGCAGGCGAGGTGATTCAGCGCCCCGCCTCCGTAATCAAGGAACTTGTGGAGAACTCGGTGGACGCCGGGGCGAAACAAATTCAGATTATTCTCGCCGACGCGGGCAAGACCCTGATACAGGTCGTCGACGACGGCTGCGGCATGTCGGACACCGATGCCCGTCTGGCCTTCGAGCGTCATGCTACCTCGAAAATCCGTCAGGCGTCGGACCTTTTTGAGCTCCATACCATGGGGTTCCGCGGCGAGGCGCTGCCGTCGATTGCGGCTGTTGCGCAGATCGACCTGCGCACCATGCGGCGCGACAGTCAGCTTGGCTCCCACCTGCAGATTGCCGGTTCGAAGTTCGTCAGCCAGACCCCCGAGGGGTGTACCCCCGGGTGCAATCTGTCAGTAAAAAATCTCTTTTTCAACTTCCCGGCACGCCGCAAATTCCTGAAAAAGGACGCAGTGGAACTGGGCCATATCAACAAGGAATTCGAGCGACTGGCCCTGGTGAATCCACATATCGAATTCGAGCTTATCCACAACAATGTCACTCTGTATCAGCTACTTCCGGGGACATTCCGCGAACGCATAGCGAGTCTGTTCGGCAAAGCCATCGACAAACAGCTGATTCCGGTCGAAACCGAAACGCCGTTAGTGAAAATCTCGGGATTCGTCTGTCTGCCGGAATGTGCCCGCAAGCGCAATCCGCAGCAATTTTTCTTCGTCAACGGTCGCAACATGCGCCATCCTTACTTCCACAAGGCGGTGATGAGCTGCTACGAAGAGCTGATTTCGCCCGAACATCAGCCCAACTATTTCCTGAACTTCGAGGTCGACCCGCAGACAATCGACGTGAACATACACCCCACCAAGAGCGAAATCAAGTTCGAGAACGAACAGCCTATCTGGCAGATACTTACGGCGGCCATCCGCGAGGCACTCGGCAAGTTCAACGCTGTTCCGGCACTCGATTTCGACCGCGACGACGCTCCGGAAATCCCGGTTTTCAACCCTTCGGCCAATAGCGATTTCGGCATGTCGGTCGACACAAGCTATAATCCTTTTGAACTTTCAGACAAGAACAATCCTGCCGGGCAATGCAACTCAATCCCCTCAGAAACAGACACTTCCGACGCCATCCCCTCCGGAGGCAACTTTGGCTCGGACTTCGGAAGCAAACCGGCATCCGCGTCCCCGGCGGCCTTCGGCGGCACCCCGTTCAGCCGCCCGCGCATGGACAACTGGGACAAGCTATACGCTGATTTCCAGAAAGCCACGAATTCAGGCACTAACGCCCCGGGAATAGACAGTTTCATGAACCCCGGAGATGCTGCGGCTGCGACATCCGGTATGGCCCCGGCGGGTACCGTGCCTTCAACCGGAATAACACCTTCGGCCGGAATAACTCCTTCGGCCGGATTTCCGGCACCTGCAGAGGGCATTGAGGCCAGCGCCCTGAACTCCCTGCCAGGGATGGAAGCCGCGAACGCTCCCGCCGGCGGAATTATCGAGGTTGCAAACCGCTATATCGTGACGCTTTCGGTCAACGGTCTGCTCCTCGTCGACCGTCACCGTGCCCACCTCCGGGTGCTCTACGAACGTTTCCTCGGCTCGGTGGAATCGGCTGTCGGAAAAACACAGCAGGTGATGTTCGGCGAACAGCTCGAGCTTTCGCCTTCGCAAAAAGCTGTGATTGACAGCATTTTACCCGACATTAAATCCTTGGGCTACGAACTGCGGCTCTCCGACACCGCTGACGAGGGTGTGTTCAGTTGCGAAATCACCGGCATTCCCGCGATGCTCGGCGACGCCAATCCCTCCGACGCCCTGCTGCGGATGATTCAGGACGCCATGGACGGGGGCGTCACCCCCGGCGAAAGTCAGACGAAACTACTTGCGCTGTCGCTGGCCCGCTCGGCAGCGCTTCGTGCCAATGAAACCCTCGGCAAAGAGGACGCCGAACGTCTGCTCGCCGAGCTTTTCCAGCTTCCCGACCCGTCCTACACCCCCGACGGCCACCGAATTCTCTCCCAGATTACCTCCGCCGAAATCGCCCGCCGCTTCGACTGAGCGGCGATATGGATAAGCGGCAGTATGGATAAACGGCAGTATGGATAAACGGTTGACTTCAGTTTATCAGAATTCCGATTCTCACTTATGAAATCCGTGGGAGAGTATGGTGAGGTGCTCGAAAAGGGAATGGAGGGGGAGACCCATGACATTGTAGTAATCCCCTTTGATTGAAGTGATTCCGATATATCCGATCCACTCCTGAATACCGTAGGCTCCGGCTTTGTCGAGCGGCTGGTATTTTTCGACATAAAAGTCGATTTCTTCGGGGGTAAGTGGAGCAAACTGAACTTCGGTAAGTTCCGAGAAGGTGACAGAGCGCTTCGTGGTCGCCAGCGTCACGCCGGTAACGACGGTGTGGGTGTGGCCCGAGAGCATACGGAGCATGCGGGCAGCGTCCCGCAAATCTGTGGGTTTTCCGAGTACTTCGCCACGGTTTATGACCACGGTGTCGGCGGTCAGCAGGATATCATTATCCCTGAGTTCCGCCATATAGGGGTGCGCTTTTTTGCGCGAAATATATGCCGGGACCTCCTCGGGCCGCATTGAGGCCGGATAGGATTCGCTCACCTCCCTGACGGGGAGAATTTCAACATCGATGTCGAGATGCTCCAGCAGTTCGCGGCGGCGAGGGGAGTGCGAGGCTAAAAGAACCTTACAGTTTTTCAGAAAAAATCTATCCATTTTACGGGTCAGCTAACGGTCAGAAAAGTCAATGAATATCAATAGGTTATATAGGAGGACTTAAAGTAGTTCCGGAAGATCACCATCCGAAAGCGTCGGCGTCAAGTGCCCAGATGCCCTGCGCGCGCATAATCTCCTCGAGCAAATCACGGGCTACGCCGTGGCCACCCTCGACCGGCGAGTTATATCCGGCAATCCGGGCGATTTCAATTGCAGCATCAGCGGGGGCCACCGACAATCCGGCATACATCATGCACTCATAGTCGGGAATATCGTCGCCGGCATAAGCCACATGTTCAGGCTGTAAACCATTATCCTCCATCCATTTACGCAGCACCGGGAGTTTCTGCGAAGCTCCGCAGAAAATATCCCTGACGCCCAGACTATGGTAGCGCTCGTTGATTCCGGGGGAAACAGCACCGGTGATGATGGCAATTTTCAGTCCGCGTTTCACCGCTAACTGAAGGGCATAACCATCCTTGATGTTGACCGTGCGGCGGGGTAAACCATTATCGTCCAACGGAATAGTCGAGCAGGACAGCACGCCGTCAACGTCGAACACCACGGCCTGGATTCGGGTGAGATCGTAAGCTATTTTACTCATTGCCAAACAGTTATTGATTAGATTCCGGGATATTGCCGACTTCGGAAACAAGACCGGGATGATATATATCGAGAATGGACTTCGAAAGAAGGGCATACATCGGCCGAAGGGATTCAGGAAGGGCCTCCAGCTGACTGTTAATCACCTCAATATCACCGCGGCGGGCGGGACCTGTCATGGCTTCGCGGGGCGACATGTGGTTGAGCTTGTCGAGGGTCACAGTGAGCAGCGGACGGAGGAAATTCACCGAAAGACCATCCTTTTTCAGCAGTCCGTCGGCCTCCAACCACATCAGATTCGCGAAGTTGCAGGCAAATACGGCGGCAAGGTGGAGTTTCTTACGCCGCTCACTGTCAGCGAGTTCCACCGGTCCGGCAATCGCCGAAGCAATCCGGCGGAGTTCGTCGGAAACCTCTGGGGAGGAACCTTCGATAAACATCGGCACCTGCGACATATCCACTTCGAGGTCGCGCGAGAAGGTCTGAAGGGGGTAAAAAACGCCGTAACGGCTCTTATTTCCGCTGAACACCTCCATGCCGGTGCTTCCGGAGGTATGTGCCCAGATTCCGGGGAAATCGGGGGTCCGGGCTGCAACGTTCGCCACCTCGTCGTCGCTGACCGCTATCAGATAGAGGTCGGCATCCGGGCGAATTTTGGAGTAATCAGTGATTGCCTTGACCTTACCCGAAGGACAGCCGGTGTTTTCCTCGACTTTAACCGAAGAGCTGTTTCCTGAGGGCGAAGACTGCTGTTGCCGCAGCGATTCCAGCCGCCGGACAAGCCGTTCAGCCGACTCCATTGTCCGCGCAACAATCTGGGCGACAGTGCATTTCTGCGCAAAGGCCTCGGCGAAATGTGTCGCCACATTGCCTGCGCCAAAGATTACTACCGTCAACCGTTTGTTTTCTTCCGGCGTTTTCATTCCTGAGGTTGCTGCCAGCGGCCGATATGGACTTTCTCCCAGAGGAGCTTCTCAGTGTTGATGGGACGGCGCTCCTCGTCTTTGTGTCCGAAGGAGATGATGCAAGGCACGGCAAAATGTTCGGGGATACCGAGCAGCCCGCGGACGTAGTCCTCCGAGGGTTCGCCGTCGGGACGGAAACGCTCGCGCACCTCAATCCAGCAGCTGCCGAGACCGAGGTCAGCGGCCTGAAGCTGCATCAGGATGGCGGCAATGGAAGCATCCTCCACCCATACGTCGGAGAGGGTGGTATCAGCCGTTACGACAACAGCGAGCGGCGCGGTATTGAGGGAAACAGCGTAATTGGCTTTACATTCGCCGAGCTTCCGAAGCATCTCTTTGTCCTCGACAACGATAAATTGCCATGGACGCAAATTCTTGGAAGTCGGGCCCATCAATGCGGCCTCGAGAATCAGTCGCACCTGCTCGGCTTCGATCGGCTGGTCGGTGTAGCGACGTATGCTTCGTCGGTTAATCAAAAGGTCATGGAAATTCTCCATATTCGGATATATGTTAAGTTGCTGACAGACTGTTAAACTGGGTCAGCAACTTTTTGTACACGGATTTTTATCGGCGGCAGACCCATGATTCGGCAAAACCAACGGCATCCTTCTGGCTGTCGGTCTGCTCATAGGTGGTTCCGGTGGCGGCATAAATACGGAATCTGCCGTCCTTGTGCAATATACCAAGACGACGCGAGGAGTTCTCGGCGAGGAATCTGTCAGCCTCGGTTTCGTTGGGGAAGGAGGCCACAATCAGGAAAAAGGAGTCGGAGGGGTTGAACCGCAGCCCGTTGGCAGTTTTGCCCTCAGCAGTTTTGGCAGCGGCGTGGTTAGCAGCGGCAGCTTTGGCAGCGCCGGAATTAGCATCAGCAGCTTTAACAACGGCAGGATTGGCAACATCAGCGTTCCTGGCAACGGCTGCGCCGGCGCTATCTGGAGTCTCTTTCCCTGAATTCTCCACCACAGCCGTTCCGGAGGGCTGCGCAGTCACATTCCCGGAGGTCCTGACGGTGGGAATCATCTGCTCAATACCGGCAGTCGGAGCCAGAGAGGCTTCCATCGGGGCTTCGGAAAGGCGGATAGGATAGAGGAGGAAAAGCGCCACGGTAACGAGCACCGCCAACGACGCTGCGATTCCGATGATACCGCGGACAGCCTTATTGCGCTGCGGTGTAGCCGTTTCTTCCTCATATTCAGGAGTGTACGGCGAAACAGCCGGAAGAATCCGGGGAGCATCAACGGAAGTCAGCTCGAGCGGCATGAGGCCATAGGAACGGAGATCCCAGTTCGATGAGGCTGACGGCGAGAAAAGCAGCTTGCCGTAGTCGGTGGTCTGCAGGACGCCGAGACGTCCGAGGTGCAGTTCGCCGAACTGATAGAGCTGCGCCGCGAGAGCGGAGATTTCCTCGGTAATCATCCGGCGGGCAGCCTCAAAGGAGACGCCGCATTTACGGGCGACAGAGCTTTCGAGCATGCCGTCGGACTCGGTCAGCGCGCCGTTGAAAGCCAACTCACGCGAAGGGGGGAGAAGCCGACAGGGGTCCGACGGGTCGAAATGCGCTGCGCGGTAACGGACCATGAACGCACCAAGCGAGGGGAGCACCACGCAATCGTGGCGCTGCAGCAGAAACTCGAGGTGGTCAAAAACGAAGCTCATGGTCTGAATGGCAACATGATAGACGGTTCAGGTTGTGATTTCAGCCCGAACCTTTGTGCAAAGGTAGCAAAATAAAATGTATTTTGCAATATATCAGTCGCGATTTTTAGAGCCGCCTGACATTTATTGTCGAACCGGCTCTTATGCTTTGGATTCGTGATAGTCGGTTTCGGTATTGACCTTCCAGACCGAATCGTGGGATGCCGGAGATGAGGCGGTAAGCTCGCCGGAGATGATGTCAACAGCTTTCATAGCCGTCAGCATTGAGTGGTCCATGTTGTTGTAGCGGTGCTGTCCGTTGCGGCCGATGCAGAAGAGATTGGGAATCGTGTCGAGGAACTCGCGGACTTTATCCAACTGATAATAAGAGCCGTAGTAGGCAGGATAAGCCTTCTTCATCCTCACGCGGACACCGTCGAGAATCGGCGTGTCAGAGCCGAGAATACCGATGTGACGAAGCTCACCGCAAGCCATTTCTATGAAGTCGCGGTCGCTCATGTTCCACATTTCGTCACCCTCGTTGCAGAAATATTCGAGGCCGATCCAGATGGTGTTTTCATTGTCCCGGACCATGTAAGGCGACCAGTTGTTGAACACCTGGATGCGCCCGAGTCTTACGTCGCGTTCCTGCACGTAAATCCATGTGTCGGGGATTCGATTCCTGTAGGTCTCGATTGCGGTAGTGTTAACGATATCGAGTTTGTCGACGAGCAGCCCTACGGTTATGAAGTCGCGGTATGGGAGTGTACGGGCAATCGTCGCCACATCCTCCGGAACCCCGATGCCGCGCATGGCAGCCACGAGATCGCAAACCGGCATTGAGGACAGAAAATAATCGCAGGGAACGGTGAGCTTTTCGCCACCTTTCTCCACTGTCACGGAAACAATCCGGCGGCTGCCGGGGTCGACATTGATTTCGGTGACCGCGGTGTTCATCGTCAGGTCGCCACCCTTTTTCCGTACGTCCGAAGCTACAGCCTCCCACAGCTGGCCGGGGCCATATTTCGGATAAATAAAGCTCTCGATAAGCGAAGTCTCGACCTTGGCGTTGTCCTTTTTACGACCGAGCTTCCTGGTGATCACATCCTTGATGATGGCCGTAATGGATAGTCCCTTCACGCGCTGCGAACCCCAGTCGGCACCGAGTTTCGAGGGATGAACGCCCCAGACCTTCTCGGTGTAATCCTCGAAGAAAAGTCTGTAAAGCGTTTTCCCGAAACGGTTGATATAGAAATTTTCGAGGGAAGTTTCGGGGAGCTTATGAACCGAAGCCTTCAGAAAACTGAAACCGGAACGGAAAGTGCGACCGAGACCGAGATTGCGGAGAGTCTGCCACGACAGCGACACGGGGTAATCGAAAAACTTCCGGAGGTAATAGATTCTCGACACACGGTTGCGCGTGAGCATTGTGCAGTCCTCTTTCTCCGGGTCGCGCCCGGGCATACGGGCCATCCACCAGTCGGTTACGCGCTGACTTTTAGAGAAGAAACGATGACCGCCGATATCCATGCGGTTGCCGTTGTGCTCAACGGTGCGGGATATGCCGCCGATAGCGTCGGAAGCCTCGAACACCACCGGATGCACCTCGGTGTGGTCGAGCAGCTCAAACGCGGCGGTCAGTCCGGCAGGACCTGCACCGGCGATAACAGCCTGCTTCTTGGCGGAAGAGAGATTCTGTTCGGTCGACATCAGTTGATCCGGGATTTGCAGATGTCAATAACCTTGGTGAAATACCTGTAACCTTCCAGAAAGAAATTGGAGTAAACGCAGTTCTTCTTGTAGGCTTTGCGGTGCTCGCGGTAAATCCGTTTATGGCTGCTGAGACCCGACGAGGAGGCGCCGCCAGTACGCATCGTCACAAAATCGGCCGGCACGTAGCGTGTGCGGATTCTGTGGATGTAAATCAGGCGGAGCAGCTGCTCGAAGTCAGCCGCAATCTTGAAATCGGTGTCGAACAAGCCATATTCCGAGTAGATTTCGCGGCGGCAGTAGAACGAGGGGTGCGCGGGCATGAATCCCATGCGCATACGCGAACGTTTGAATTTCTTTGAGGAATAATAGCGGACGCAGCGGTGGAGGTTATTGGGGTTAACATAGTGGATATCACCGTAAACGGCATCGACCTGATCGCCATCCTCGCCGTTGAAAACCTCGGCGACCTTCGCAAGAACGGTCGGCGAGGTGTAGAAATCATCGGAATTCAGCAGCCCGACGATGTCGCCGGAAGCGAGCTTGATTCCTTTGTTCATTGCGTCATAGATACCATGATCCTTCTCCGACAGCCACTTCAGCTCGAAGCCGCGCTGACGGTAGAGGTCGGCATATCGGCGCACAAGATCCATGGTCTTGTCGGTGCTGTTACCGTCGATGATCACATGTTCCACATTACCGTAGGTCTGGTCAAGCACACTTTTCAGGGTGTCCTCGAGCGTAGCGTCAGAGTTCCAGGTGGCGGTGATTATTGAGATTTTCAACTTTTTCATAGTGGCAAAATTCAGATGCAGGCTTAAACATTCATTGATGTGAAACAGAGCCAAAAGTCCGGACAGCTGCATCCGTCTGCAAAGTTAACAACTTTTGACTAAAAAAGCAAATCACTGCAGCATAACACGCAGCGGAGGATTCACGGAGTCGAGGGTGGCGATGAACGCGCCGACGTATGTGTCGGCCAGTTTGTCTTCGCCAGCGCGACGGAGTTTAGCCTCGCGGACCCGCACGTCGAGCAGACGTTTTTCAATCTCAATCGTGTCGGTGATGACGCCGAAGGTCAGTTCAATCGCCTGCTGCCGGCCGAGGCTGACCGCCGCGGCAGTTTCCTCCTCGATTTCCTGCGCAGGACGTGAATTCTCCTTGCCGCAGGAATATAGCCCGCAGGCTAACATTATGATAAGCAAATATTTAAACAGTCGAAACATCGTGAATTCGTTTTCAAAGCGGATAAAAAGGTCAGTCGCGGGACAGGTGGTGCGGCGCGGGCCAGATGTTCAATCGCGGGCGAAAAGCACCAGAGCAACCTTCGCACATCCTATTGCATCGGCGAGCGCGTTATGATGATTGGAAAACGGTATTCCAAGAAATTCGCAGATATATGGAAGCGAAAACGACGGACAGAGCGTGCGCGGGATTGTCCGCCGGGCCTTCTGAACGGTGCAGAAGAAGGGGTAATCGGGATAATCCATGCAGTAGGTCTTGTGGGCGGCGCGGATACACTTCTCGTCGAAGGCCTTGTTGTGGGCCACCAGCGGGAGGTTGCCGATCATAGGTTCGAGGCGTCGCCACACGCGGTCGAAGGTGTCGGCGTTCTCCGTGTCGGCTTTGCCGATGCCGTGGATTTCCTCCGTGAAATATCGGAAATAATACTCCGGCTCAGGTTTCACAAGTTCGTAGAACTGGTCGGTGATGACACCGTCGACGACCTTCACCGCTCCGATTGCACAAATCGAAGAGGGGTGGTTGTTGGCAGTTTCAACATCTATAGCTACGAATGAATCCATAATCAGAGTCGAGAGTCGAGAAGGGAGGGTCGAGAGTCGAGGGTCGAGGGTCCAGAGTGGAGGGTCGAGAGTCGAGAGTCGAGAGTTGAGAGTTGAGAGTTGAGAGGGGAGAGGGGAGAGGAGAGAGGGCAATTTCAATCGGTGGCAGAGGTGGCAGGGGAGGCGGAGATGTCGCCGTTCAATGCGGAGAGGGTCTGACGGGCCTGCTCCATCAGCCAAAGGGGGGTGGAGGTGGCGCCGCAGATGCCGATGGAATAGTCCTCACCGAAGCCGTCGAACCATTGCCAGTCGATCTGCGAGGGATTGGAAATCAGATGGGTATGCGGATTTACCTCCAGGCAGTTGGCGTAGAGCACGCGGCCGTTGGAGCTCTTCTCGCCGGCCACGAAAATCACTACATCGTGGCTGCGGGCGAACTTCTGAAGCTGCGTCACCCGGTTCGAGACGCGGCGGCAGATGGTGTCGAAGCTCTCGAAAGCCACTCCGGCCCCGAGGCGCTGACGGATCAACGAGGTGATTTCGCGGAACCCGGCAACGGACTTCGTGGTCTGGGAATAGAGCACAACGGGGCGCGAGTAGTCGATCTTGTCGAGGTCGTCCGGGCCTTCCACCACAATGGCTTCCCCGGCGGTCTGACCGACAAGGCCATTGACCTCGGCATGACCGTTTTTGCCGTAAATCACAATCTGCGGACGCTCGGCCGAGGGGACGTCAAACGAAGCCTTGATGCGCCGCTGAAGGCGGAGCACCACCGGACAGGTGGCGTCGATAATCTCGATATTGTTTTTCCGGGCCAGCTCATAGGTTGAAGGGGGTTCGCCGTGGGCACGCAGCAGCACCTTCACGTCGCGCAGCCGGGCAAGGTCCTCATGGCTGATGATTTTCAGCCCTTTGCGGGCCAGGCGGTCAACCTCGTCGCTGTTATGGACGATGTCGCCCAGGCAGTATAACATTCCGGAGCGCGAAATCTCCTCCTCAGCCTTGTGAATGGCTGTGGTTACCCCGAAACAGAAGCCTGAATTAGAGTCAATTTCAATTTTTACCATCGTCAGACAATAGGGATTTTATGCATCGCCAGAGTCTCATCCTTACACCGCTCTTTGATGTCAGTCCTTAAGAGCCTCGACGGCCTCGCGGTAACGAGCCAACAGCCAGGCGTTCTGCTCGTCGAGGGTCATGCGGGAATTGTCGAGGTCAACAGCATCGTCGGCACGGCGCAGGGGACTCTCCGCGCGGGTCTGGTCGATATGGTCGCGGTGAGCGACGTTGGCCAGCACCTCCTCGAAAGTAATCTGCTCACCCTTCTCCACGAGTTCATGGAAACGGCGCTGAGCGCGGGTCTCGGCGGATGCATTCATGAATATCTTCAGTTCGGCGTCGGGGAAAACAGTGGTGCCGATATCGCGGCCGTCCATCACAATCCCTTTCTCTTTGCCGTAGCCCTGCTGCATGGCAACCAAGGCATGACGCACGACGGGAATGGCAGCTACGGCTGAGACGTTCGACGAAACATCCATGCGGCGGATCTGCGTCTCGACATCCTCGCCGTTGAGCAGAGTGTGCTGCGAGCCGTCGGGCTGAATTGCGAAGCCGATTTCAATCCCGGGGAGAGCGGCCACAAGAGCAGCTTCATCGACATTCCCGTCGGGGAGGATCAGGCCGCGGCGCATGGCGTATAGGGTGGCGGCGCGATACATGGCGCCGGTGTCGATATACCGGTAACCGATTGCGCGGGCCAGCGCTTTGGCCATCGTGCTCTTGCCGGACGAGGAAAAGCCGTCGATAGCGATTATGATTTTAGCGTCGGATTTATCAGAGAAAGAGGAAGATGCGAGTTCAGAAGGGTTCATCGTATCAGATCTTGCATATTCATATTGAGGTTGAACATCAGGGTTGTGGCACCGGTATGGGGCTGTCCGAGGGCTACGGCGAAACTGAAGCGGCTGACATTCATGCCGGCGGCCAGCGAGAATCCGCTCAGCAGTGAGCGCTTGTAGGTGCTCATGTCAGTGCGGGTCTTATAGTTGTAGCCGAGCGACAGGAAGAAGCGGTCCGAGGGGGTGAAATCCACACCGAAAACCATATGGCGGAAGAGATTCGAGCCGAAGGATTCCTTCTTTTCGAACGGCTCCGAGCTGGTGCCGTCGCCGCTGTCATAATAGGGAAGTTTCCATTTCCGGAGGTTCCACAGGGTCACCGACACACGGATTGGAGCGCCGGAGAAACCCTTCGAGGCACCCAGACGGATGTCGACGGGGAGCTTGTCGTAATTTTCATGGAACTTCTTCAGCTGGCCGCCGAGATTGGCCACGACGGCCGAAAACGACCAGTCGGTTTCGGGGTCATACCAGTTGATACCCAGGTCAGTAGCTACGGCGAAAGCCGAATATTGCTCGTAGCTGCTGTAGAGGAACTTCATCGTTATGCCGCCGCGCAGGCGGTTGGTGATGTCGTAAGAGAACGTTCCGGAGAAGTTCACATCCTTCGGCGAGAATTCGCCGATAATAGCGCCGGTGTTGTCGGTGGCTTTCATCGAGCCGTAGCCGAAATAGCGGATCGAAGCCGCCCACGCGCCCCGTTCATTGATTGCATGGGCGTATTTCAGGCCGGCGAAGTTCGAGCCACCCATATAGCGCATATAGTCGAACAGCACCTGATTCGACATCTCATAGCCGAGCAGACCGGGGTTCTGGTCGGCAGTCGAAAGGTCATCTTCGACCGTGGAAATATTCACCCCGCCGAGGCCGTAGATGCGGGCCGAGGAGGTGATGTTCAGATAGTTGTAGGCCGTGGAACCGTCCTGCGCCGCAAGCCGGGGAAGCGATGCAAATCCGGCGCAGAGCAACAGCGCTAACGCGCACAACGCTCTGAACAACAGCGGCTGACGGATATATTTGGGGGGTATGGAAGTCATAAACTCATTATATGTCCTTAATATAACGGCCGGGACGGGCGGTTTATTGCCATCGGCAAAAGAAACCTTTTTGCCGTGAGATGCGGTGGAGAAAAGACTACTTTAAACCATCGCGTCCCGACTCAGGAGGGCCTTAGCCGGGACGTGACTGTTGCGGGGTACCAGTTTATACGAGAAACTTATTTCGCGCGATCGTTGGCGTGACCCTCATAATAATTAATGTAGGCGAGGTTCACCAGACGCGTGCCGCCGGGGGTGGGATAGTCGCCGGAGAAGTACCAGTCTCCCGGGCAGCTCTTCACCGCGCGGTGCAGACCTTCCATCGACTGATATACAATCTCGACGTTGGCCTTGGTCCCCTCGGGGGTGAGCATTTCGGCCATCTTCTGCGAGATTTCCTTGTCGGTGAAGGGGGCGTAGATTGCCTTCACGCAGTTAACCTGCAGAGCAGCCGGGAGTTTGGATTGCTCCAGACAATGTTCGTAGGTCTCCTTGAGCACATTCTCCATGCCGCGGTCCTTGAGCAGCTGCACAGCCGCCCGGAAAGCGGCGAACTCGCTCATACGCGACATGTCGATGCCGTAGCAGTCGGGGTAGCGGACCTGCGGCGACGAGGATACAATCACAATCTTGCGGGGGTGCAGACGGTCGAGCATCGAGATAATCGACTGACGCAGAGTGGTTCCGCGCACAATCGAGTCATCGATGACCACGAGGTTGTCGATGTCGTTGTTGACGCAGCCATAGGTGACGTCGTAGACATGGGCGGCGAGATCATCACGCGACGAACCTTCGGTGATGAACGTGCGGAGCTTGATATCCTTGATTGCGACCTTCTCGATCCGCAACTTCTTGTCCATAATCTGCTTGACCGTCTCGGGTGTGAGGGTGCCGCGGCTGGCGAGCTCGCAGATTCGAGCTGTTTTCAGCTTGTTCAGCTGATTTTCGAGCCCTTCAACCATACCGATAAAGGCGACTTCGGCGGTATTCGGAATGAAGGAGAACACCGAGTGCGATAGGTCATGGCCGATGGCTTGCATCACATCTGGAACCACAGCGTGGCCGAGTTCCTTGCGCTCCTGGTAAATGTCAGCGTCGCTGCCGCGCGAGAAATAGATGCGCTCGAACGAGCAGCGCTGATTCTCCTTTTCGCCGATAATATCGGTGATCTGGATGTCGCCGTTCTTGCTGACGATGATGGCCGAGCCGGGGGTCAGTTCCTTGACATTGGCGCGGCGGACGTTCATTACGGTCTGAATAACAGGGCGTTCGGATGCCACCACTACGACCTCGTCGTCGATATAATAAAACGCCGGACGGATGCCATGGCTGTCGCGGAGGGCAAAGAGGTCGCCGGAGCCGGTGGCGCCGCAGATCACGAAACCGCCGTCCCATGTCGGCGAGGCTGCCCGAAGCACCTCCGGGATGTCGATGCGGTTCTCGATTTCAATGCCGAGTTCGGGGTCGTCGATGCGGTCGCGCAGTTCGCGATACAGACGGTGGTTCTCCTTGTCGAGTGCATAGCCGAGCTGCTCCAGCAGCACGATGGTGTCGGAGTAGATGCGCGGGTGCTGACCCTTATTGACAATCGAGCGGAAAACCTCATCGACGTTGGTCATGTTGAAGTTGCCGCACATCATAAGGTTGCGCGAGCGCCAGTTGTTGCGGCGAAGGAATGGGTGGACATACGAGATTCCGGTCTTGCCGGTGGTGGAATAGCGGAGATGACCCATGTAGATTTCGCCGAGAAAAGGGGTATATTTCTCTACCTCGTCGGCAGGCATGGAGTCGATATGCTCCTCGGCCATCTGCGGCATCACTCTCGAAAAAATCTCGGTGATGGCGTTGGTGCCGAGAGCACGCTCGCGGAACACATACTCGTGTCCGGGGACTGAATGGAGCTTCACAACTCCCATTCCGGCGCCCTCCTGACCGCGGTTGTGCTGCTTCTCCATCAGGAGATAGAGCTTGTTGAGCGCCCAGGTGTAAGTGCCGTATTTTTCTCGGTAGTATTCAATAGGTTTGCGCAGGCGGATCAAAGCCACGCCACATTCATGCTTCAGGGGTTCCATGCAGAAACTTCTATGATAAAATTTGGTGCGGACCGATGCGATTGCAACGGATATTGGTTTGGAGAGGGGAAGAACCGGACTCCGGTTGTTGCGGGAAGCAGCCGGAGCCCGGAATATCAGGGATTTCAGCACTCTCCGGAAAGAGGAGAGGCGTTGGGATTCAGAGAATCAGCGGATCAAAAAGCAGTTCGCTTTAGCGGATAAAGAGAATCTCGCATCAGCGGATAAAGAGCATTTCGCGGTACTTGGGCAGAGGCCACATTTCGTTGTCGACCATCAGCTCGAGCTTGTCGATATGGTAGCGGATCTCCTCCATCTTGGGCACCACGTTGTCGTGGTAGGCGATGGCCTTTTCGCGCTCGCTTTCGATGCGGTTGGCATCCTTGCGGGCGTTGACCATCTCCTGAACACCCTTGCGGATGACGGCGATGTGCGACGACATCTTTTCGATGGCAGCCATATCGCAGGCAGTCAGTTCCTTGGCCTTGGCGTCGTCGAAGATGCCATGCAGCTTGGCGACGTTGTCAACCAGAATCGACTGATAGCGGGTTGCCACGGGGATGATATGGTTCAGGGCGAGGTCACCGAGCACTCGGGCCTCGATCTGGATTTTCTTGGTGTAGGTTTCCCACTTCACCTCGTTGCGGGCGCGGAGCTCGAGGTCGTTGAAAACGCCGGTTTTGCTGAACATCTCTACCGACGAGGGGGCGAGGTAAGCGTCGAAAATCTTGGGCACGGAGGTTTCGCAGTCGAGACCGCGGCGCTTGGCCTCCTCCTTCCATTCGTCGGAGTAGCCGTTGCCGTCGAAGTGGATGGGTTTCGACTGGATGATCAGGGCCTTGGCCTCCTCGAGGATTGCGTGGTAAAGGGATTCCTCACGTTCCACGCGGGCATCGACACGCTTCTTGAAGTCAGCGAGCTGCTCGGCGACGGCGGCGTTCAGGGCAATCATGGCTGAAGCGCAGTTGGCCGACGAACCGACGGCACGGAACTCGAAGCGGTTGCCGGTGAAAGCGAAGGGGGAGGTGCGGTTGCGGTCTGTGTTGTCGAGCATGATTTCGGGGATCTGCGCAACTCCGACCGTGATACCCTCTTTGTCGGTGAAACTGATCAGCTCATCCTCGGTGCTCTTTTCGAGACGTTCGAAGATGTTGGCCAGCTGGGTGCCGGTGAAGATGGAGATGATGGCGGGGGGCGCCTCGTTGGCGCCCAGACGGTGGGCGTTGGTGGCCGAGGAGATGGAAGCCTTCAGCAGGGCGTTGTGGCGGTAGACGGCTGCCATGAC
The DNA here is from genome assembly GCA_902494515.1 of uncultured Muribaculaceae bacterium. Lineage (GTDB taxonomy): Bacteria > Bacteroidota > Bacteroidia > Bacteroidales > Muribaculaceae > UBA7173. The sequence continues at coordinate 29,278 of CABUTS010000019.1, forward strand.
GTTGGCGATGAAGGTTACGAAGCGCAGGTTCTCGCGGGCGGTCTTGCCGGGGGCGAAGAGCAGAGTGCCGGTGTCGGTGCCGAGGCTCCAGTTGTTGTGCTTGCCGGAACCGTTGATGCCGGCGAAGGGCTTCTCGTGGAGGAGCACGCGGAAGTTATGACGTTTGGCGACCTCCGCCATCAGCCCCATAAGCAGGAGGTTGTGGTCGTTGGCCAGGTTGGTTTCTTCGAAGATAGGAGCGAGCTCGAACTGGTTGGGAGCAACCTCGTTGTGGCGGGTGTGGGCGGGGATGCCCAGGCGGTGGCACTCAGTCTCGAGGTCGAGCATGAAAGCCTCCACACGCGAGGGGATGGCTCCGAAATAGTGGTCTTCGAGCTGCTGGTTCTTGGCGCTCTCGTGGCCCATCAGGGTGCGGCCGGTCATCACCAGGTCGGGACGGGCGGCGTAGAGGGCCTCGTCGATGAGGAAATATTCCTGTTCCCAGCCGAGGTAGCTCAGCACATGCTTCACATCCTTGTCGAAGTAGCGGGCTACCCCGGTGGCAGCCTTGTCGACGGCGTTGATCGCGCGCAGCAGCGGGGTCTTGAAGTCGAGCGACTCGCCGGTATAGGAGATGAAGACGGTGGGGATACAGAGGGTTTTGTTCAGGATGAACACGGGGGAGGAGATATCCCAGGCGGAGTAACCGCGGGCCTCGAAGGTGTTGCGGATACCGCCGTTGGGGAATGAGGAGGCGTCGGGTTCCTGCTGCACGAGCAACTTGCCGGTGAATTCCTCGACTACTCCACCCTTGCCGTCATGCTCGATGAAGGAGTCATGCTTCTCGGCGGTTCCGCCGGTGAGGGGTGCGAACCAGTGAGTGTAGTGGCGTGCGCCGTTGTCGATGGCCCACTGCTTCATTCCGGCAGCCACACTGTCGGCGAGCTGCCGTGAAATGGGTTGCTTGTTGTCGATGGCGTCGACGAGCTGATCGTACGTCTTTTTGGGGAGGTACTCGAACATCTTCTGGCGATTGAACACAGCCTCGCCATAGAATTTCTCAGGTCGTTCGGCCGGCACATTGGCCGGCACGGCCTTGCGGTCGGATGCTTCCTTGACCGCTTTGAATCTTAATAACGACATAAAAGATTGGAATGAAGTTTGATATTCAACAGCTGCGGGGCATTGCCTCTACAATTCAATAACACAAACCGGCGTGTGCCGCGCAGCGAGTCGTTCTGGTTAATGTGGTGAAAATTAAAATTTTGCTTCCTTGAGGCGGCGGACAGCCTCGACTGTGTTTTCGAGGGTGTTGAAGGCCGTCAGGCGGAAGTAGCCTTCGCCGGCAGGGCCGAAACCCGAACCGGGGGTGCCGGCTATGTTGAAGCGGCTCAGCAGGAGGTCGAAGAACTCCCAGGAGCTCATGCCGCCGGGGGTCCTGACCCAGACATACGGGGCGTTGACGCCGCCGAAGACCTCGAGTCCGGCCTCGGCAAGCCCTTCGCGGAGCACGCGGGCGTTTTCGAGATAATAGTCTACGGCCTGACGGATCTGCCGCTGGCCTTCGGCTGTATAGACGGCGGCCGCGCCGCGCTGCGAGATGTAGGAAGCGCCGTTGAACTTGGTGCACTGGCGGCGGTTCCAGAGGTGGTTGAGCGAAATCTCATCACCCTTGCTGTCGTGGCCCTTGAGTTCCTTGGGCACTACGGTGTAGCCGCAGCGCACACCGGTGAAGCCGGCGGTCTTCGAGAAGCTGCGGAACTCGACGGCACATTTCTTCGCACCCTCGATTTCGTAAATCGAATGGGGAACGTCATCCTGACGGATGAAGGCCTCGTAGGCCGAGTCGAAGAGAATCAGCGAACCATGGCGCAGCGCGAATTCCACCCACTTGCGCAGCTGAGCGCGGGTGAGGGTAGTGCCGGTCGGGTTGTTGGGATAGCAGAGGTAGATGACATCGGGGATCACCCCCTCTTCGGGGAGGGCGGGTTCGAAGTTGTTCGCGGCGGTGACGGGGAGATAGACGATGCGGCTGAAACCATGTTCCGTGGCCTCGCCGGCACGTCCCGCCATTATGTTGGTGTCGACATATACGGGATAAACCGGGTCGGTGACAGCCACTACGGCGTCGGCCGAAAGGATGTCGCCGAAGTTGCCGGTGTCGCTCTTGGCGCCGTCGCTCACGAAGATTTCCGAGGGCTCGATGTCGATGCCGCGGTCGTTGTAGTCGTGGCGGGCAATCGCCTCGCGCAGGAAAGCATAACCCTGCTCGGGGCCGTAGCCGTGGAAAGTTTCGGAGCGCCCTTCATCCTCGACGGCTGCCTTCATCGCCTCGATGGCGGCAGGGCAGAGGGGGAGGGTCACGTCGCCGATTCCCATGCGGATCACATCCACTCCGGGATTGGCTTCCTTAAAAGCATTGATTCTGCGGGCAACCTCCGAGAACAGGTAATTCTCGGGGAGCTTGCAAAAGTTATCGTTGATTTTGAACATCTGTGTTGAATGTACAAATTTGGAAACTAAACCTAAATTTACCTTATAATACGTCCGACCCTATTATAATACGTCCGACCCGCTTATAATACGCCCGAGCCGGGCGCTCCGCTCAAAGTTGCGGGAAGGGCATTTCGCCGGTGAAGACCGTAGTCGCGGGACCGGTCATCAGTATGTGACCGTTCTCCGGGTTACGGGCTATGGTCAGGTCGCCACCCAGGAGATGGATGGTGACGGGGGATTCCCGGTCGGCGCGGCCGGTGAGCCAGGCAGCTACAGCCGTGGCGCAGGCGCCTGTACCGCAGGCCATTGTCTCGCCGCTTCCGCGCTCCCACACCCTCATGCGGATTTCGGTAGGGGAGAGCACTTCGGCAAACTCGATGTTGGCCCGGTCGGGGAAAATTTCGTGTAACTCAAGCTGACGTCCGATGCCGTGGACGTCGAAGTTCAGAGCGTCGTCGACGAACACCACACCGTGGGGGTTGCCCATCGAAACCGCATTGATTTCAATCGGTCGGGAGTCAGTATTCACCCTGATTCCCAGAATGTTTTCAGCCCTGACAGGGATGTCGGCGGGAACGAGCACGGGGGCGCCCATATCAACCGTCACCTCCCTGACAAGTCCATCCGCGCCGGTAATGAGGTGTAAATATTTAACGCCCGAAAGAGTTTCGAGCGTTAAGTCCTGGCGGCCTGTGAGGCCGTTGTCGTAGAGATATTTACCGACGCAACGGGAGCCGTTGCCGCACATCTTCGCTTCCGAGCCGTCGGCGTTGAAGATTCTCATCCGGAAGTCGGCGATTTCCGAGGGGAGGATGAGGATGATGCCGTCGCCGCCGACTCCGCAGTGTCGGTCGCTGAGGAATCGAGAGAGGGCAGGGAGGTTGTCGGGACAGGAATCCAGACAATTGATGTATACGTAGTCGTTGCCGATGCCGTGCATCTTGGTAAACCTGAGCATGGGCGACGAGTTGTCGGCTGATTTTGTTTCGTTCATAGAGGAAAAAATCACCCGGCAAAGTTACGAATAATTTCTTTTTCCTGCAACAGAAATTTCAGAAAAAAATTTGCTACCTTTGCATTCGATTTTTCCGAGTGCTAAAAAATGAGCAATAAAGATATGTATAACGAGGATATGCTTCATGACTCCTGGGACCGGGAGCATCTGTGGCATCCTTACACCTCAACCATCGACCCGCTGCCCACATATAAAGTAGTGTCGGCCCACGACAACCGTCTGGTGCTCGCCGACGGGCGCGAGCTGATCGAGGGGATGTCGTCGTGGTGGTGTGCCTGCCACGGCTACAATCATCCTCGGCTCAACGAGGCTGCCCGCCGGCAGCTCGGCAGGATGAGCCATGTGATGTTCGGCGGAATCACCCACGACCCGGCAATCGAGCTGGGGAAGAAGCTGCTGAACATCGCCCCGAAGTCGATGCACAATATTTTTTATGCCGATTCCGGCTCCGTGGCCGTTGAAGTTGCGATGAAAATGGCAGTCCAGGCGGCCATCAGCCGCAGTGGCTCGCACACCAAGACCAACTTCGCCACCATCCGGTCGGGCTACCACGGCGACACCTGGAACGCCATGAGTGTCTGCGACCCGGTCACCGGCATGCACTCCGCCTTCGGTCCGGCGCTCCCGGTGCGCTACTTCGTGCCGCAGCCCCGTTCGCGTTTCGACGGTCCCTGGGACCCCGCCGATATCGAACCGATGGCGCAGTTGCTCAGGGAGAAGCACCAGGAACTCGCCGCCGTAATCCTGGAACCGGTGGTTCAGGGCGCCGGAGGGATGTGGTTCTACAATCCGCAGTACCTCAGGGAGTTGCGACACCTCTGCGATGAGTATGACGTTTACCTTATTTTCGACGAAATCGCAACAGGTTTCTGGCGCACAGGCCGGTGCTTCGCCTGCGAATGGGCCGGCGTAGAGCCGGATATAATGACCATAGGTAAGTGTCTGACAGGCGGTTACCTCACCTCGGCTGCCGTGCTGACCACCAAGGAGGTCGCCGACACCATCTCGAAAGGGGAAGCCGGAGTGATGATGCACGGTCCGACGTTCATGGCCAACCCGCTGGCATGCGCAATTGCCTGCGAGTCAATCGACATCCTCGCCGAGCAGGATATGGCCGCGCTCGTGGCGTCGCTGCAGGAGCGGATTACCCGCTATCTTGCCCCGGCTAAAGAGCTGCCGTATGTCACCGACGTCCGTGTCCTCGGCTGCATCGGCGTGGTCGAAACCGCCAAGCCGGTAGACCTCGGAAAGTTCCAGCAGGAGTGTGTGCGACGCGGCATCTGGGTCCGTCCGTTTGGCCGCAACGTCTACATCATGCCCCCCTACGTCACCCCCGACACCGACCTGCAGACCCTCTGCCGCGAAATGATCGAAACCCTGAAGGCCGTTTACTAACTTAGCACTGAGAAATTTGTTATAGTAAGAAAAAGACACAATGGATTTTTCTGAACATCTTGACAACTTACGCAGCGAAGGAAACCTTCGCGAGATTCCACGCCTGACAAAAGCCGGGATTATAGATTTTTCGACCAACGATTACCTCGGACTCGGTTCCGACCCCGACATACAGGCTGCATTTTTCGCCGACCCGGCATCGCTGAAAGTGCCGATGACCTCCTCGGCATCGCGCCTGCTGGCATCCCGGCAGATTGAATACGACAACATCGAGGTTGCCCTGCGGCTGCTGTATTCCCGACGCCGCGGCGACGACACCGGCGCGCTGCTGTTCAACTCCGGTTATCACGCCAACACAGGTCTGATTCCCGCAATAGCCAGCCCCAAAGACACTTACATTCTGGCCGACAAGCTGGTACACGCCTCGATCATCGACGGTATCATCCTCTCCCGGGCGCCGTTCAGCCGCTTCCGCCACAATGATTACAACCATCTCCACGAGCTGCTGAAAAAGCACGCCGCCGACCATAAGCATATCCTCGTTGTGGTCGAGAGCGTATACTCGATGGATGGTGACCGCGCCGACATCGAAGCCCTGCTCGGACTCCGCCGCGAATTCCCGAACGTAGCGCTTTATGTCGACGAAGCCCACGCTTTCGGTGTTCTCGGCCACCACGGTCTCGGCCTGGTTGCCGAATCCTCCGCCCCCTGGGAGGTGGATTTCACAATCGGTACCTTCGGAAAAGCCGCCGCTTCGATGGGGGCGTTCGCCATCACCGACGCCCACACCCGCGACTACCTGATAAACTCCGCCCGCAGTTTCATTTTCTCCACCGCGCTGCCGCCGATGCAGATTGCCTGGAGCCGCTTCACGCTGCAGAAACTGCTCCATGCCGCCGACCGCCGCAAGCATCTCGAGGAGCTGGCAGGGGAACTGAACAATGTCCTCTCGCAGTTCTCGGTCGTACCGATTGCGAAGTCGCACATCCAGCCGCTGATTATCGGCGACGCCCGGGAGGCCGTGGATCTCTCGAACCGACTGATGACAATCTACGGCCTGCGCGTGCTGGCCATCCGTCGTCCTACCGTTCCGCCGGGCACCGAGCGCCTGCGTTTCTCTCTCTCCGCCGCGATGAGTTCCAACGACATCCGCATACTCGACAAGGCACTCCACGACCTGCTGCCGGTGCTTAACAAATAAATCCCCTGCACAATTATATAGCCAACATTATCCATGCACACATACCTTCTTTCCGACGCCCCCCACGAGGGGCTGATACTGCTGTTCTCGGGGTGGGGAACCGGCTTCGGCCCGTTTCTCAACCTCAGGAAGGAGGGTTATGACATCCTTCTGATTGAGGATTACCGCGACTTCTCGCCTGAAAGACTCGAAAGTGAGATTCTGAAGCAGGGCCGGGAATGGCAGGAGGTTATTGTCGTCGCATGGTCGTTCGGCGTCCGGGCTGCCACTGACTTCCTGCAGCAGACAGGACTGAACGTTACGCTGCGACTGGCCATAAACGGTACGCCGCAGCATATCGACGGTCTCCGCGGAATCCCGCCCTCCATTTTTCAGGGGACACTCCGGGGGCTTGACTCCCGGAATCTCAGGAAGTTCCTGCTCCGCACCGCCGGATCGAAGGAGATGTTTGAGCAACAGCTCTCCCGGGCCGCCCTCTCGGAAGAGAAGGTCACCGACCTCCGCGATGAGCTGGAATATTTCGGTAACTGGCCCGTATCTTCCGCCGACTCCCAGCTCCTCTGGGACAGGGCTCTGGTAAGCGAAAACGACCGCATTTTCCCGCCGGAAAATCAGCTTAAGGCGTGGGACGCTACGGACGTACACATACTTAAAGGCGCAGCACATCTCCCTGATTTCCAGCATATAATCACTGAATACATCGTCCGCAAGGACCGGGTCGCCACCAAGTTCGGCACAACCCGCGAAAGCTATACCGAAAACGCCTCCGCCCAGAAACAAACGGCTCTGCAGTTGTTCTCGCTGCTTAAACAGTCCACTGATTATCAGCAACTTCACACCGGGCTGAATATCCTTGAGATAGGGCAGGGGGACGGCACTTTCACGCGTCTTTTCTTCCCCTGGCTGCAACCGAAAACTGCCGGACTGATTCTGGCCGACATTTCGGAAATCGCCTATAAGCCATCTGCCGAAGAATCGGAAGGCACTGAGATTCAGACCTATACCGGAGATGTCGAGACCTCGGCTTTCGAGCATAAGGTACTGACCGCCGATAAGTTCGATTTCATCCTCTCGGCCTCGGCCCTTCAGTGGCTCAATTCCCCGGCGATGCTGCTGAAGAAGTGCGCCGCAGCGCTGAAGCCCGGAGGCATCCTTGCCGTTGCTTTTTACGGCGAAGGAACACTCCGGGAACAGACCGACGCCGGCGGAACCGGTTTGAAATATCCCTCGGCAAAACGTCTGCAAGCCGTAGCCGAGCAGTCCGGGCTGCAGACTCTGTGCTCTGATTCTCAGGAGATTGTACTCCGGTTCAAGACTCCGCTCGAAGCTCTGCGCCACCTGAACCTGACCGGCGTCAACGCGCTGCCCTCAGACTCGGCAGCTTCCCGGACCCGCAGTCTTCTGCGCAACTGGCCGCTGGACGAGAGGGGAGAGGCAACCCTGACCTTTGCTCCCCGCTACCTCCTGTTCCGAAAGCCCTGAAAACTTTCATAAGCAACCATAAACATTCACAAGCTATCATAGACTTTCACAAGCAACAGACTCGCGCAAGCAACCATTGTCCGGGGTTCATTTAACCGAAAAAACAACCAATCATGAAATATTTTGTATCAGGAATCCACACCGACGCCGGAAAATCATACTGCACCGGCTGGTTCGCCAAGGAACTAATGAATCAGGGCCAGAAAGTTATCACTCAGAAGTTTGTACAGACCGGAAACGTAGGGATGTCGGAGGATATCGAGGTGCACCGCCGCCTGATGGGCACAGGTCTTCTCCCCGAGGACCTCGACCACACCACCGCCCCGCTGATTTTCACGCACCCCTGTTCGCCGCAGCTCGCCGCACGTCTTGACAACCGCGAAATCGACCTCGGCGTCATCGACCGGGCCACCGCAACGCTCGAGAGCCGCTACGACACTGTGCTCATCGAAGGTGCCGGGGGACTGATGGTGCCCCTGACCGACGATTTCCTGACCATCGACTACATCGCGAGCCGTAAACTCCCGCTGATTATGGTCGTAAACGCCTCGCTCGGCTCAATCAACCACGCGGTCCTGTCGTTCGAAGCTATCAAGAACCGCGGAATCGAAATGCCCGTGGTGCTCTTCAACCACCATTTCGACTACGACCCCCTCATCACCGACGACACATACAATTACATCCGCCGCTACCTCACACGTCATTTCCCGGCCACACACCTGTTGGACGTGCCGGGTAATCTGAAATAAATTTGATTACCTGAGGGAAACGACGGTGATGCCGGCGCCCCCGAAGCGGACATCTTCGTCGGAGTATCGGGCGACCCCGGGGAGGGTTTCGAGGTATTGCCGGATGGCCTGACGCAGGGCTCCGGTACCGGTGCCGTGGAGGATGCGGACAGGGGATTGCTGGAACTGAATGGCGTCGTCCATGAAATATGTCACAGCCTGCAGGGCCTCGTCGGCACGCATGCCGCGGACATCAATCTCCGGTTTGAAGGAGAGCTGACGGTCGCGCAGCGAATCGGTGGTCGAACGGGAGAGGAACGATGTAGATTTGGCGCCGCTCTGCGGTTTTGCCAGCGACCGTCTCAGGCGGTTGATTTTCACCGTAGTTTTCAACATGCCGAACGAACAGAGGGCATTATTGCCGGAAATCTCGAGGATGGTTCCGACCGTGCCGCCGCCGTCAAGTTTCACGAAATCTCCGACTTGCAGCGGGCGCGCAGCATCCTGTGACTTCGTCTGGGCCTTCGGTTTGCGGGGCTTCGGAGCCTTGTTCAGCAACTTGTTGCCGCTGTCGTTTGCCGCCGACAGTTCAGCCGACAGTTCCGATTTCTCCTTCTCCAACAGTTCGCGGGCCTGACGGGTACGCTCCTTGTCGGCCTGCGCCTGACGGATTTCGCGTATGGTCCGTTCGATGGTGGCGTTTGAGGAATCGAGAATCTTCCGGGCCTCGTCGCGTGCCTCGGAGATAATCTCGCGTCGCGACGAACGGAGCTTCTCGGCGTCTGCCTCGTAGTTGGCCAGCGTCTGCTCCAGCTGCTTCTCCTTGCGCCGGATGTCGGCGCGTTTATTTTCCCAATAGCGGCGGTCGCGGGCGATGTCGAGCAGATATTTGTCCATGTTTACGTAGTCCGAGCCGACAATCTCGCGGGCTGTGTCGATGACATCCTGCGGCAGCCCGGCGGTGCGGGCGATCTCCAGGGCGAAACTGCTGCCGGGGGAACCGATTGAGAGCTTGAACAGCGGGCGGAGCTGCTGACGGTCGTAAAGCATCGAGCCGTTCACCAGCCCTTCGGTGTCGCGGGCAAACAGTTTGAGATTCTGATAATGGGTGGTTATCACACCCCACATCCCCTTCCTGTTCAGGTCGGCGAGGATAGCCTGAGCTATGGCCCCGCCAATCTGCGGCTCCGTGCCCGAACCGAATTCATCAATCAGCATCAGCGACGACGGCCGGCCATGGCGCAGGAACTGCTTCATGTGCGACAGGTGCGAGGAATAGGTCGACAGGTCGTCGAGAATCGACTGGTCGTCGCCGATGTCGATGAACAGGTCCTCGAAAATACCCATGCGGGAATTCTCGTAGAGAGGCGGGAGCAGGCCCGACTGCATCATATACTGAAGAATACCTACCGTCTTAAGACACACGGATTTACCGCCGGCATTAGGTCCGGAAATCAGCAGAATCCGCTCCTTCGGTGTCAGCCGGATGTCGAGCGGCACAATCTCCTTACCCTTCTTGCGGAGCGAAAGCAACAGCACAGGATGTTCGGCGTGATACCATTCCAACTCCGGACCGTCGGTCAGCTGCGGGAGCATACCACCGACCTCCTGAGCATACAGCGCTTTGGCCCGCACGAAGTCGAACCAGCCGAGAATCTTCACATTCTCCTGAAGCGCCGGGATGTCGGGGCGCAGCCGCGATGTCATGGCCGTCAGAATCCGGGCAATTTCCCGCTGCTCGTCGAGCTGCAGCTGGCGCTGCCGGTTGTTCACCTCCACGACCTCCGAGGGTTCGATGAAGTATGTCTTGCCGGAAGCCGACTGGTCATGCACGATGCCGGGGATGCGGCGCTTGTTCATCGGCGGAACAGGGAGTACCAGACGGCCGTCGCGCACCGACGGCGCGGCGTCAGCCTCGAGCAGCCCCTCCTCCACAGCCTTCGCCATCACGCGGCGCAGGATAGCATTTGCCGTGCCGGAAATGCGGCGCAGTTCAGCGCGAATCTGAGCCAACTCGGGGGAGGCATTGTCGCGGATATTGCCGTAGGGATCGATAATTCGCTCCAGTTCGGCGGCCAGAGAGGGGAGAGGGTCGATGAACTTCGCCTCATCCCAGAGCAGCGGGAAGCGGGAGTTCTCCTCGTCGTCCTCCGGACGGAAAAACGCCGAGACTTCAGCGGCCGTCGTCAGCTGCTTATATACCAGAAGCAATTCCTGGGCTGTAAGAAACGAACCGACCACGCGGGCGCGGGCCAGCAGTTCCGACAGGTCGGGGACGGTGCCGAGGGCAAACCCTGCGTCGGGCGAGAGGGCCTTCACCATCTGGTCGACACATCGCAGCGAGCGCTCCACGGCCTGATAGTCGGTCATGAAGTTCATTCCGGCGACTTCCGCAGCTCCCGCCACAGAGGTTGTCAGGGCTGCCACCCGTGAGCGTACGGCGCTGAAGCCCGTCTTATATTCAAATGAATCAGGATATATCAAATCGAAAAAATTATTTAGAGTGCAAAATTACAAATTTCGGGGAAATTTAACAACCATTTCGCTTTAACATGTGTTATAATATCACAAAACGAAGAAATGCAAATAACAGTTTCAAATTCAATATTATTATGAAAGCCTTATCAATTAACTTCTGGGGACAGACCAAATACTGGTGGATTGTCCTCGTCGTAGGGATTCTCCTCGTTGTAGGCGGCTTCGCCTACTGGTTCTGGCCGGAAGCCGGATATGCCGTGGCATCTCAGATTTTCGGCTGGCTACTCGTTCTGGTCGGCATCGTACAGCTCTGTGTCGCCTCAGGTGTTGACCGTCCGTCGGGATGGGGATGGTGGATCGCCGGAGGCGTCATCGACCTTTTCGTCGGCTTCCTTCTTGTCCGCTCGGTCATCCTTTCGGAAATCGTCTTCCCTTACTTCCTCGCGATCGTATTCATCTTCTGGGGCATTGCATCGATCATCGCCTCAGTATCCGGCCGTAAGAGATCCTACTGGTGGATGTACCTCGTAAACGGTATCCTGATGCTCCTCATCGGTTTCTTCTTCCTGGAAGCCGGCTGGCTGCAGAACATGATGATGGTATCGTTCCTGAGCGCTCTGGCCTTCATCTACTGGGGCTTCACCCTTGCCATGACCTCTTACGACATGAAGCCGGTCAAGTAAATCAGCTTAATGTAAGGCTCCCGAAGCCAACGGCAACGCCGCTGAAAATGTAAGGCTCCCGGAGCCAACGGCAACGCCGGTTAAGAAAACCTCATGAGGTGAGGGGTTGCAAATTTAAAGATTTTTAACTTTGCAGCCCCTCATCTTTTTTGCGACATCGCTGCGAAATCCCTAATTTTGTATTTAAGAAGTCAAAAACACCCTCAAGTTTGCCGAAAACGCTGTTAAACTCGCTGAAATGCCCTCATTTCAGCTGTTTCGGTTAAACCAAAAGGCTTCTCAAACGTCTATATAATAAAGTATAAGCTTGAAAACGGCTTATACTTTTGACTTATCCTAAATTTAAGGGACTTCAGAATATGACTACTCCAACTAAAACACTTTCCCGCATTCTGACCGCTTCGGCGCTCTTCTGCCTCTCGGCGGGAGCTCTGTCGGCCCAGAATTATTACGACGACGATCTATATTACGACCCCTCGAAGGCGCCCAAGAAGCCGAAGACCGAGAAGAAGGTGCAGCAACCCGTCAACGGGTATGTAACCTCCGATGGCCGATTCGTCACCACCGGCGACGCCAATCAGGGTCTGTATTACTACGACGGCGCATCCTACGTGCCCTGGACCTCTGCCGGCGACTTCGCTCCGGCCGACAATTCGTCGCTCCCCTTAGGCTCAGGCCGCGATGTCGACGAATACAACCGTCACTACAACCTCCCCGACTCCGTGGTCTACGGCCGCGAGCTGCCCGATTCCATGTCGCTCCAGCAGTTCGAGGATATGTCGGCAACCAGCCGTCTGGCCCGTTTCGACGGATCAGCCGTTGCGCAGCAGGCCATGGCCGAATATGGCGGTGCAAACGACTATAACAACGGCTACGCCGAAGGTTACAGCTCGGGCTACAGCACCGGCTACAACAACGCCGCCAATACCTCGATTAGCCTGAACTTCGGCGTCGGTTATCCCTATTATTACAGCTCATGGGGCTGGCCCTACAGCTCCTGGTACTGGAACAACTACTACTGGAACTACCCGTCGTGGGGCTGGGGCTGGGATCCCTATTGGAGCTGGAGCTGGGGGCCCTCCTGGAGCTGGGGATGGGGTCCGTCCTGGAGCTGGAACTGGGGATGGGGCTGGGGTTATCCCGGACACTATCCCGGATGGGGATGGGGTGGCGGCTGGGCCCATGTACGCCCCAACTCTCCCTCGGCAGCACACCGTCCGCGCGGCGGCACAAGCTACGGTAACAGCTACCGCTACAACGGCAGCACCGGCCGCGGCAACCACTACTACGGTTCGACATCTTCCTCCAATCGTCCCGGCTACCGTCCGCCTGTAAACGCTAACGGTTCCACTACCGGCGGATACTACGGCGGCTCCACTTCCGGACGTAACTCGCA